>MGBV01000023.1:36290-41135 GCA_001788415.1 Candidatus Rokubacteria bacterium GWC2_70_16
CCGACGCAAGCCGCGCTCGACCTGCTGGTGGAGAAGGGGTTCGACGCCACGTACGGTGCGCGCCAGCTCCGCCGGACGATCCAGAAGCACGTGGAGGACCCGCTGGCAGAGGCGATCGTGCGGGGCCAGGTCTCGGTCGGGGCCCGGCTGGAGCTCGAGGTGGAGGGAGATAATTTCGTCTTCCGGGAAGCCCAGGTCGCTGAGTCGCGGCTCGCGCTCGCGGAGCACTGAGCGGCCGGACGCCGCCTCGCTACAGGACAGGACGATCGGCCCCATGACCGCCCTGGAGAGAGCCTTTCTCTCCATTTTTCTTGCCTGTGCCCTGCTGGGTCCGGGCCTCGCCCTGGCCCAGCAGGCGGCCCCCGGCGCCGAGCGGCCCATCGTCGTGAAGGAGCTCGCGGTGCAGGGGAACCGCCGCGTCCAGGAGGCCGTCGTCCTGGGCCGCGTGACCACGCGGGTGGGGGCGCAGTTCCAGCCGGCCCGGCTCGCCGAGGACATCCGGGCGGTCTTCGCGCTCGGCTTCTTCGATGACGTGCAGATGAGGGTCGAGGACTTCGAGGGCGGCGTGAAGGTGACCTTCGTCGTGGTCGAGCGCCCCTTCGTGCGCGACATCCAGTTCGCGGGGAACAAGAAGTTGGACACCGCCGCGCTGCAGGAGAAGATCGACCTCAAGCTCGGCAGCGTCTACAACCCGGTGGAGGTCAACCGGGCGGCCGAGCGGCTGAAGGAGCACTACGAAGAGGAGGGGTACTTCGAGGTCACCATCGGGCCCGACGCCGAGAAGCTCCCCGACGGCGACGTGACCGTGGTCTTCCGGATCGCCGAGGGTCGCAAGATCACCATCGACCAGATCGTGATCGAGGGAGCCCAGGGGCTCACGCCGAAACAGGTCAAGGCCGTCATGGCGACCCAGGAGCGCCAGTTCTGGGTCCTCCGGGGCACCGTCCAGCGGCAGAAGCTCGACGACGATGCCGAGCGGATCATCTCCCTCTACAACGACCACGGCTACACCCAGGCGCGCGTGGAGTCCTCCGAGATCCAGCTGGACACGACGAAGGCCCGGGTGACGGTCCGCATCGTGGTGGTGGAGGGAGCGCAGTTCAAGGTCGGCGGCGTGGACGTGACGGGGAACGCCGTCCTGCCGACGGAGGAGATCCGCCGGCGCATCAAGGTCCGGACGGACGACGTCTTCTCCCGGTCGAAGCTCCGCGAGAGCGTCAAGGGGATCCAGGACCTGTACGGCGTCATCGGCCGCGCCTCGGCCGACGTGAACCCCACGGCGACCCAGGACGCGGCCGCGCGACGGGTCAACATCGCCTTCGAGATCGCCGAGGGGCCCGAGGTGTTCGTGGAACGGATCAACATCTCGGGCAACAGCCGCAGCCAGGAGAAGATCCTCCGCCGCGAGATCCCCATGCACGAGGGGGATCTCTTCACGACGAAGGCCCTGGAGCGCGCGCGGCAGAAGCTCAGCAACCTCGGGTACTTCGACCAGGTCCGGGCCACCACGGCGCCGGGCTCGACGAAGGACAAGATCGTCGTGAACATCGAGGTCACGGAGAAGCCCACGGGGCTCTTCTCCATCGGCGGTGGCTACAGCTCCCAGGACAGCTTCATCGGCACCGTGGACCTGTCGCAGCGCAACTTCCTCGGACGCGGTTGGGAGGTGTTCCTGCGCTTGCGCGCCGGCGCCAGCACCCAGCAGGGCACCATCGGCTTCACCGAGCCGTGGCTCTTCGACAGGCCGCTGGCCGCCGGCTTCGACCTCTTCAACAACCGGCGCGTCTACCCCGAGTACACGATCAACTCGCTCGGGGGCGACATCCGGCTCGGCCACCCGCTGGGCGACTACTCGCGGTGGGGCCTCATCTACCGCGTCACCGAGGACGAGATCTCCGACATCGCGACCAACGCCAGCACGAACCTGCTCAGCGAGGAAGGCAAGCGCCTCACCTCGCTCATCGGCGGGAGCCTCTCCCGGGACACGCGCGACAGCGTCTTCGAGCCCACGCGAGGCGGCAGCTCGAGCGTCGGGCTGGACTTCGCAGGGGTCGGCTTCGGCGACAGCAAGTTCGTGCGGGCCGCGGCCAGCACCGCCTACTTCCAGTCGCTCTGGCTCGACCACGTCCTGAGCGGGCGGCTCCAGGGCGGCTACGCCTTCGGGTGGTCCGACGAGCCGGTGCCGCTCTTCGAGCGCTTCTACCTGGGCGGCCCCAACTCGATCCGCAGCCGAAAGAGCCGCGCGATCTCCCCGACGGACAGCAGCGGGACCAGGATCGGCGGCAACAGCCAGCTCCTCGGGAACGTGGAGTACCTCGTCCCGCTCCCCTTCAGCGTCCGGGCCGCGCTCTTCTACGACGTCGGCAACGTCTACGGCCCCGACATCGCCGTGGGGGAGAAGTTCGACCCGCTGGACCTGCGGCACGCGGCGGGCCTCGGCGTCCGGTGGGCCTCGCCCTTCGGGCCGCTGCGGCTGGACTATGGGGTCAACCTCGATCGGCGAACCGGAGAGAAGTTCGGCCAGTTCCACTTCTCGGTCGGCTCCCCGTTCTGAGCAAGGAGGAGTGAGGAGATGCGCACGGTCTTGAAGGGTTCCCTGCCGCTGCTGGCGCTGGCCGCGGGCTGGCTGGCGGGCGCGGCGTGGAGCGCGACCCCAGTGCTCGCCCAGTCCGGGCAGGCCACGCGCGTGGCCTTTGTGGACGTGCAGCGCGTGCTCGCCCGGTCATCGGCCGGCGTGGCCGCCCGCGAGCAGCTGGAGCGGGAGAAGGCGGCCATGCAGAAGCAGGTGGACGGGCACCGTGGCGATCTCGAGAAGCTCCGCGACGAACTGGAGAAGAAAGGGCAGCTCCTCTCGGCCGACGTCCGCAAGGAGAAGCAGGACACGCTCGAGCGCAAGGTCCGGGACGTTCGCCGGCTGGTGGACGACCTCCAGAAGGAGCTGCAGAAGAAGGATCAGGATCTCTCGGCGAAGGTGCTCAGGGATATCACGGGGGCGGTGCAGCGGTTCGGCAGGGAGAAGGGGTACGCCATGATCGTCGACGCGCGGGGCGCGGCGGTGATCTACGGGGCCCCCGAGGCGGACCTCACCGAGGAGGTCATCCGCGTCTTCGACGAAGAGTCCAGGAAGGTCAAGAAGTAGGTGACTCAGGGCGGCCCCTTCACGCTCGGTCAGCTCGCCGAGGCGCTCGGCGCCACCCTGGAAGGCGACCCGGCGCTGGCGGTCCGGGGCGTGGCTCCGCTGGAGAGCGCCGGGCCCGACGAGGTGTCGTTCCTGCTGACCGCGCGCTACCGGAGGCTCGCCGAGACGACCCGGGCGGCGGCGGTGGTGGCGCCCGCGGAGGCGACGGCTCTTCCGGGGGCGGTGCTCCGGGTCGCCTCGCCCCAGGCCGCGTTGATCACGCTCCTGCGGCTCTTCCACCCCGAGCCGCCGCATGTGCCGGGCGTCCATCCGCTGGCGTTCGTGGCCGAGGGGGCGCGGGTCGACCCGAGCGCGGCCGTGGGCCCGTTCGTGGTGGTCGAGACCGGGGCCCGCGTGGGCCGCCGGACCCGGATCGGGGCGCTGGCCTTCCTGGGAGCCGGAGCGGGCGTGGGCGACGACGTGCTCCTCTACCCGCGGGTGGTGATCCGTGACGGGGTCCAGGTGGGCAACCGCGTGGTCATCCACCCCGGCGCGGTGATCGGGGCCGACGGATTCGGCTACGCCTTCGACGGGACCGCCCACCGGAAGATCCCGCAGGTGGGCGGCGTGCGCATCGAGGACGACGTGGAGATCGGCGCCAACTCCACCGTGGACCGCGGGACGCTGGGCGACACGGTGATCCGACGCGGGAGCAAGGTTGATAATCTGGTCCAGGTCGGCCACAACTGCGACATCGGGGAAGACGTGATCCTGGTGGCCCAGGTGGGCATCTCGGGGTCCTGCCGCATCGGCCGCCGCGCCGTGCTCGCGGGCCAGGTCGGGATCGCCGACCACGTGACGGTCGGGGATGGGGCGATCCTGACCGCCCAGTCCGGCGTGCCGAGCGACGTCCCCGCGGGCGAGGTGTGGGGCGGGACGCCCAGTCGCCCCAGCGCCGAGACGAGGCGGATCTGGGCCGCCGAGCGCATGCTGCCCGACCTCGTGCGGCGGCTCCGCGGCCTCGAGAAGCGGATCGCGGAGCTCGAGCGGGGGCGCGCGTGATCCACCCGGCGGCTCACGTGGACTCGCGGGCGCGCCTGGCAGCGGGCGTGCGCGTGGGGCCCGGAACGGTGATCGGTCCGGACGTCGAGGTCGGCGAGGGAACGGAGATCGGCGCCCATGCGGTGCTGGAGGGGCGCGTGCGGATCGGCGCCCGCTGCCGGGTCGGCCACGGCGCCATCCTGGGCGCAGCGCCGCAGGACCTCAAGTACCGGCCGGGCCTCCCGGTGGGGGTCTCCGTGGGCGACGACACCGTGATCCGGGAGTACGTCACGATCCACCACGCGACCCAGGAGGGGCACGACACGCGCATCGGGTCGCGCTGTCTCCTGATGGCGACCTGCCACGTGGCCCACGACTGCCTCATCGGCGACCACGTCATCATCATCAACGCGGCGGGGCTCACGGGCCACGTCACGGTGGAGGACAGGGCCACCGTCGGGGGGCTCTCCGGAATTCACCCCTTCACGCGCGTGGGGACCTTCGCCTATATCGGGGGCTGCTCGAAGGTGACGCAGGACGTGCCGCCCTTCGTCGTGGCGGACGGCGTCCCCGCCACCGCGCGCGCCGTCAACGTGGTCGGCATGCGGCGGGGCGGGCTGGACCTGGCCGCGCGCCGCCAGGCGCAGGAGGCTTTCCGGATCCTGTACCGCTCGGGGCTGGCCACG
>MGBV01000024.1 GCA_001788415.1 Candidatus Rokubacteria bacterium GWC2_70_16
TCTTCACCGCCAGCCTCGTCGCCAAGGGCACTGATCTCGCGGAGGCCACGCGCGCCGCCGCGCTGGCGGGCTCGGCGGTGCTGGCCGTGGGGGCGCTCCCCCATCCCTTCTCCGGGCTCCTGTCGGATCGCCTGGGGCGCGCCAAGCCCATCAGCGCCTTCATGCTGCTCTCGGCGGCCTGCTCCCTCACCATGGGCTGGGCGCTGTCCTGGTCGTGGGGGGCGCTCGTGGCGCTGGGGCTGCTCTATGGCATCCTCGTCACGGCCGAGTCCGCCATCATCTCCACGGGAGTGGCCGACCACGCCGAGCCCGTCTATCTCGGGCGCACGATGGCGCTTCAGTCCACGGTGGGCTTCAGCCTCGGGGCGCTGGGGCCCGTGGCCTTCGGGGTGGCGCTGGACTGGGCGCCGTGGCTCGGCGCCTCGCCCGACGGCGCGTGGATCTGGAGCTTCGGCCTCCTGGGCGCAGGCGCCCTCGTGGGCCCCATCGTCGTGGGCTTCAGGGATCTCTCCCGCACTCCCCCGCGGATCTGATACAAGGGAGCCATGGGCGAGGGCGACCGCGGCAGGAGGCTCCGGGTCGGCATCATCTTCGGCGGCAAGTCCGGCGAGCACGAGGTCTCCCTCGCGGGCGCCGCCTCGGTGATGGCGGCCGTGGACCGTTCCCGCTTCGAGCCCGTCCCCATCGGCATCACGCTCGAGGGGCGTTGGCTGGTGGGCGGCGACCCGCTCCGGGCGCTCTCCGAGGAGGCCGCGCGGCAGGCGCTCACCGCGGGCGGACAGGAAGCCGGCGTCAAGCGGGCGCTGGCCGAGCGAGCCACGGGGGCGACGCAGCCGCGGTCGCTGGCTCGGGCCGAGAGCAGCGAGGGGCTGCCGGCCGGGCTTGCGGCCCAGCTCGACGTGGTCTGGATCATGCTCCACGGGCCCCGCGGCGAGGACGGCACCATCCAGGGGCTCCTGGAACTGGCGGGGCTGCCCTATGTGGGCGCAGGCGTGCTGGCCTCGGCTCTGGGCATGGACAAGGCCGCCATGAAGGACATGTTCCGGGCGCATGGGCTGCCCGTCGTCGAGTACGCGGTGGTGCGACGTCACCAGTGGGCGTCCGATCCCGACGGCGTGGAGAGCGCCCTGGCGCAGCAGATCGGCTTCCCCTGCTTCGTGAAGCCCGCCAACCTGGGCTCGAGCGTCGGCATCAGCAAGGTAAAGGCGCCCGAGGCGCTCCCTGCGGCGCTGGCCGAGGCGGCCCGCCACGACCGCCGCATCCTCGTGGAGCGCGCGGTCTCCGGGCGCGAGGTGGAGGTCGCCGTGCTCGGAAACGACAGACCCGAGGCCTCGCTCCCGGGCCAGGTCTGCTACGCCGGGGAATGGTACGACTACGAGACCAAGTACGGCGCCGGGCAGACGACCTTCCAGATCCCGGCCCCGCTGTCGGCCGAGACCACGGCGCGCGTCCGCGACCTCGCCGTGCGCGCCTTCCAGGCCATCGACTGCGCCGGCATGGCGCGCGTGGACTTCTTCATCGAGGACGACGACCGGGTGCTGGTGAACGAGATCAACACCATCCCCGGCTTCACCGCCACCTCCGCCTACCCGCGGCTCTGGGAGGCCTCCGGCCTCTCCTACCCCGCCCTCATCTCGCGGCTCATCGACCTCGCCCTCGGGGTCAGGTCTTGAAAAACAACACGTCCCCCCGGCTCCGCCGCAGCTGCGCCCCGCGCGCGGGACGATGCCGAGTGCGCTGCCCCCTGTCAATGTTGGAATGCAAGACCTGACCCCGCTGCGGGTGGTCATCGCGGGGGGGGGCACGGGGGGGCATACCAGCGCGGGGCTCGCCGTGGCCGCCGCGCTCGAGCGCCACGGCATCAGCGACGTGCAGTGGATCGGCAGCCGGCGCGGCATCGAGGCCCGGCGCGTGCCCGAGGCCGGGCTGCCGTATCACGCCATCGCCACCGGGAAGCTGCGCCGCTACTGGGACTGGCGCAATGTCTCGGACCTGGGCCTGCGCGTGCCGACGGGCTTCCTGCAGTCGCGGCGGCTGCTCCGGCGGCTCGCCCCGAACCTGCTCTTCGCCACAGGCGGGTTCGTGGCGCTGCCGCCGGCCCTGGCGGCGCGCTCGCTCCATATCCCCGTGATCGTCCATGAGCAGACGGCTGTGCCAGGGCTTGCCAACCGGATCGCGGGCCGCTTCGCCCGGCGCATCGCGCTCACCTTCCCGCTGGCTGGCGAGGAATTCCCCCGGGAGCGGATCGTGCTGACCGGCAACCCGATCCGGCCTGAGCTCCTCGGGGGCTCCCGGGAGGAAGGCTGCCGGCTCTTCGGCCTGACCACGGCCAGGCCGGTCGTGTACGTGACCGGCGGATCGCAGGGCTCCCACAGGATCAACCGCGTTGTCGGGGCCACCCTGGGTCCGCTGCTCGAGGCCTGCCAGATCATCCACCAGGCCGGTGACAACCCGGAGACGGGCGATCTGGACTGGCTCGAGACGCAGGCCGGCCGATTGCCCAAGGGGCTCGGTCGCCGCTACGCCCTCAGGCCCCATGTCGGCGCCGAGCTCAGGCATATCTACGCGGCGGCGGATCTCGTGGTGGGGCGGAGCGGCGCCGGCACGGTCAACGAGTGCTGCCACCTCGGGCGGCCGGCCCTCTACATCCCGCTGCCGGGCACGCGCGGCGACGAGCAAACGGCCAATGCCCGCCTGACCGAGGCCGCGGGCGCAGCCGTCCTGCTCCCCCAGGTCTCGCTGAACCCGGAGCGGCTGCTGGAGGCGATCGCGGCGCTGCTGTCGAATGCTGCCGAGCTCCGCGCCATGGGCGAGCGGGCCCGGCGCCTCGCGGTGCCTGATGCCGCGGACCGCCTCGTGCGGCTCATCCTCGAGGCGGTCGCCCCCTGAGGTCTCCGCGCAGCGGGCATCCGTCGCAGCGCGGGCGGGCGCGACAGTGTGACTTGCCCACGGCCACGAGGAGAGCGTGCAGCTCGTTGAAGAGCCGGGGATCTCCAGGCAGATGAGCTTCCAGGAAGCGGCGGAGATCCTCGTAGCCTGCCTCCGGCGGAACGAGGCGATGGCGAGCGAGCACGCGCCGGCTATAGGCGTCGGCCACGAAGACAGGCCGGCCGGCGCCGTAGAGGAGGATGGAATCCGCCGTCTCGGGGCCGATCCCTGGCAGAGCGAGCAGCTCCCGCCTGAGCCCGGCCAGCGGTGCCCCCTCGAGGGCCGCCATGCGCCCGCCGTGGCTGGCCAGCAGCCAGGCCGCGAAGTGGCGCAGCCGGCGCGCCTTCAGGCGGTAGGTCCCGGCGGGGCGGACCAGTCGTTGAAGCCGCGGCGCGGACAGCGCGGCCAGCCCGGCGGCAGTGAGCGCGCGAGCCGACCGCAGGTTGGCGACGGCGCGCTCCACTCCGGTCCAGGCGGTATGCTGGGTCAAGATGGCGCCCACGGCGACCTCGAAGGGGCTCCGGGCCGGCCACCACCCCTGCGGCCCGAATCGCGCGAGGAGCGCCACGTGCAGGCGGAGGAGGCGGCGCTTGACCGGATCCCGCGGCGTCTTCAGCACGCCCATGGAGGCCTCCCGTCCCGGGTACGGCTCCCGGCAGTGACGGAGGAGATCGCGTGATCGGGCTCATGCTCCTGCTGCAGACCACGCTCACCATCGCCGTCGCGGGCCCCGCGACCTCCCCGGAGTACCTGGCTCTCCGCGTGGCGGAGGCCGAGGGCTACTTCGCCGACGAGGGGCTCCGGGTCACGCTGCACAGCGTCCGTGCCGAGCCCGCCGCCGCCGAGGCGCTGGCCCAGGGGCGGGCCGATCTGGCCGCCACCTCCGTGGAGGCCGCGCTCCGGCTCGGCCACCTCCGCGGGGAGCCGCCACGGCTCATCTTCGGCCTCACCGCGGCCGCGCCGGCGGCCCTCCTCATCGCTCCCGGCCAGGCCGGCTTCATCCGGGGCCTCGACGATCTGGCGGGCAAGACGGTGGGCATCCCGTCGCCGGGAACGCCCGAGTCCGCCCTGCTCCATTTCCTGCTCGCGCGGGCCGGCGTCCCGCCCCAGCGAGTCGTCATGACGAGCCACGGCGACCGGGGCCTCGCCGGCGCGCTGGGGGCCGGCACGGTGGCCGCCGCGATGATCGGCGAGCCCTGGGCCAGCCGGCTCCTCGAGGATCAGCAGGCCCTTCTGCTGGCGGACTTCCGGAGCGCGGACGAGGCGGCACGCTGGCTCGGAGGGCCCACCGTTCACGCTGCGCTCTTCCTGCGGGCAGACAGCCGCCTCGGCGCCCGTGAGCTGGCGCCGCTGGTCCGCGCCCTGCTGAGAGCCATGGCGCGGCTCAGGTCGGCGCCGCCCGAAGAGCTGCGAGCGCGCCTGCCAGGCGCCGTGGTCGGGGTCAGCGAGGACTTCGCCCCGCGGCTCGCCGCGGCTCGAGGGGCCGCGCTCCCCGATGGGCGCGTCACGGTCGACGCCCTGGAGCGGGCGGTGGGGATGGCGCGCGAGCGGGCTGGCCTCCCCTCGGTGGTTCGGCTGCCCCGCTCGCTGTCGGGGCTGCTCAGGATGGAGGCGCTCGAGGAGGCGCTCGCCTCCCGACCGCGATAGCCCCCGCTCACCGGAGCATGCCCCAGGTCTGGAGCAGCCGGCGTGTCGTCTCGACGGGCAGCCCGACGACATTGGTGAAGCAGCCGTCCACCTCGGCCACGAGCCGGCCGCCCAGCCCCTGCACGGCGTAGGCCCCGGCCTTGTCGAAGGGCTCGCCTGTCGCCACGTAGGCCTCGATCTCCGCGTCGGCGTAGTCGGCCATCCGGACCCGCGTGGTCACTGCCGCCGTCTGCTCCCGCCCGCCGGGGGGCGCCTCCACGAGGGCGAGCCCCGTAATGACCTCGTGGACGCACCCGCGCAGTCGCCGCAGGATGCGGGCCGCGTCGGCCGCATCCACGGGCTTCCCGAGGAGTGCGCCCTCGATCACCACCTCGGTGTCTGCTGCCAGCACCACCCCGGCTGGAGCGGCCAGCTCCCGGGCGACGGCGCGCGCCTTGGCCAGAGCCAGAGCCACGACGGCATCAGCGGGAGCGGCGTCCGGCGGCGGCTCCTCGGGGAGATGGCTGGGGTGGACGGTGAAGGCGATCCCCAGCCGGGCGAGCAGCTCCTGACGACGGGGCGAGGACGAGGCGAGGATCAGCGAGGGGGCGCGGCTCAGGGGCGGTGGGCTACTGCGCTTCCAACGAGTTTCACCTACACCCCGCGGGAGCCCGCAGGGTGCCGGCCCAAATGACGAGCCAGACGAGGCCCGAGGGAGGCGCCGGCCGGAGGCGTACGTGGGTGTACGTCGAGGACCGGCGCCGACCGAGAACGAAGTATGGCGAAGTTAGTTGGGCCGGCACTAGCTGACGATCAGCGGATCGGCGTCGGTGATGATGCGGTCGTTGGTCTCGATTGCGCGTGTGATGAACTTGGGGAGGTTGAAGGAGTGCAGGTGGGCGGCTCCGTTCCAGTACCCGAGGTCGGCCGGGTCCAGCCGGGCTGCGAGGAGACGGTCGATCTCCTCCGCCGTCTGGCGGCGGGGGTCGGCGCCCTTGGAGGCCAGGATGAAACCCCACGGCGTCCCGAAGCAGGAGATGAACCCCTGATAGGGAGCCACCACCGGGAAGACCTCCCGGAGCGTGCGGTTCACGGCGCCGAAGAAGAACAGCTCGTTGACCTTGGTCATCCCGGCCTGCATGGTCATCACGCCGTCGGCGGTGAGCCGGTCCCGCACGAGGCTGTAGAACTCCTTGGTGAAGAGCAGGCAGGCCGGCCCCTCCTCCAGCGGCTCCACCAGATCGATCACGATCAGGTCGAAGCGGTCGGAGGTCTTCTCGAGATAGGCGCGGGCGTCCTCGTGGAGCAGGCGGGTGCGCGGGTCATCGAAGGCCCCCCGGTGCATCTCGGGCAGGTGCTTCCTGCACTCGGCGACCACCTCGCCGTCGATGTCCACCATGAGGCAGCCGGTGATGGAGCGGTGGCGCAGGATCTCCCTGACCGTCGCCCCCTCCCCGCCGCCGATGACCATGGCCCGGCGAGGGTGGGGATGGGCCAGGAGCCCGGGCTGGACCAGGACCTCGTGGTAGATGAACTCGTCGGCCTGGCTCGACTGGATCCGCCCGTCCAGGATCAGGACCTTGCCGTAGGAGTGGGTCTCCATGATCTCCATGAACTGGAACCGGGTCTGGCGGGTGGCGATGGTGCGGGAGATGGCGTGCATGTGGCCTTCGACGGGCGTGGTGGTCTCGAAGAACCACTTGTACTGCGGGGGACCCGCCATCAGGCGACGGCGACGGGCTTGTGCGGCATCGGCATGCCGGCGTTCAGGAAGATCCCCCTCTGGAGCTCCACGCCCGACGCCCGCGCGGCCCCGAACTGCTCCACGAGGTAGTCGGCCGCCACCTGAGGCTGCAGCACGTCGCCGCAGGAGAACACGTCCACCGCCGCGTAGCGGTACTCCGGCCACGTGTGGATCGCCAGATGCGACTCGGCGATGACGACGACTCCGCTGATGCCGAACGGGTTGAACTCGTGAAAGACGACATCCACGATGGTGGCCTGGGCCCGCCGGGCGGCCTCCACCATCGCCGTCTTCACGACCTCAAGGCTGTTGATGGCCTCTGCGTCGCAGTCGAACAGCTCGAGCAGCAGGTGTCGCCCCAAGGCTTGCACGCGTTCTCTCCTCCCTTCCTGTGTTCTCCGCCCGGAAAAACTTCGGGCAGAATTTTGCCCAATGTAGGACCAGCGAAAAGGCATTGCAAGAAAAAAATGGGCTTTCGCGCCCCTCGGCGGGCTCTCCGGCCGCGGGCGCGCGAGCTCGCCGCGCGGCGGCCGGGCGCCGCTCGGAGCAAGTTTTTGCTTGCGTTCCCGAGTCGAGCCGCTAACATGAGCAATCAAAATTCACCTCGGGTGAGGGCCCCCGGCAGCGCGATCTCGCGCGGGGCGAGAGGAGGAGCCAATGGGCTGGAAGCCGGTGACGAAGGTGGCCGCGACGGCTGGCACCGCGGAAGGCTCGACTCCCCTCAACGCCTTCGACAACGCCCTCCTGGCGGCGGGCATCGGCAACGTCAACCTGGTGAAGGTCTCGAGCATCTTCCCGCCCGCCGCCGAGGTCGTCTCCTTGCCCCGGATCAAGCCGGGCGCCATCGTTCCCACCGCCTACGCCGCCGTGACCAGCGAGGTGCCGGGCGAGGTGGTGGCGGCGGCCGTCGGCTGGGCGCTCCCCGACGATCCCGCCAAGAACGGGGTCATCATGGAGTTCCACGACAAGGCCACCCGGGAGGAAGCCGAGCTGATGATCGTGCAGATGCTCCAGGAGGCCTTCCGGGCCCGCGGATGGCGGATCGCCCAGATGAAGGTCGCCGCCGTGGAGCACCGCGTCGAGCGCACCGGCTGCGCCCTGGCGGCGGTGACGCTCCTGTCCGACGACGATCTGCTGTAGTTGATCCCGGCGAACCCCCGCTTCATCGCCTGCCGGGCTTCCCTCCCGGAGGCCCGGGCCGTCCTCTTCGGCATCCCCTTCGAGGGCACCGTGAACCTGCGCCCGGGCGCCCACCGCGGTCCGCAGGACCTCCGGGCGCTCTCCGACTCCATCGAGACCTACTCCCCCGCCCTGGACCGTGACCTCGAGGATCTCGCGATCTGCGACCTCGGCGACTGCGAGCTCGGCGAGGGCACGCCGCGGGAGCGGCTCGCCCGCGCGCGGGAGGAGATCCGGCGCTTCTGGCGGCCGGGCCTCTCGCCCATCATGCTCGGCGGAGACCACACCGCCACGCTGCCCGTCATCGAGGTGCTGGCGCCGGCCATCCCGGACTTGCGCGTCCTCCAGCTCGACGCCCACCCGGACCTGCGCGAGGAGTTCCTCGGCGAGCGCTACAGCTACGCCTCGGCGATGGCCCGGGTGATGGAGGTGGTGCCCCCCGAGCGGGTCTATCAGGTGGGCATGCGCACGGGCGACCGCTCGGAGTACCGCCGCGGGGCCCCGCACCTCTACCCGGCGCATGCCGCAGCTCCAGTGGAGGCCGTGCGGCGCCTGCTGCCGGAGCTCCGGCCCCACCCGCTCTACGTGACCATCGACGTGGACGTGCTCGACCCCTCGGAGGCCCCGGGCACGGGCTCGCCCGAGCCCGGCGGGCTGCGCGCCTCCGAGCTGGTGGAGATCGTCCGGCTCCTTGAGGGCTGCCAGATCGTTGGCACCGATCTGGTGGAGGTGGCCCAGGCCTGGGACCCCTCCGGCCGCACCGCCATCACCGCCTC
>MGBV01000025.1 GCA_001788415.1 Candidatus Rokubacteria bacterium GWC2_70_16
GTCACTCACAAACGGCGTAACCTGCTGACATATCAGCACTCCGGTCTCGGGACCGTGGAAGTTGGGCTAGCCCGGGAGGGTCCGCGGCGCTGGCGGTGGTGGCCGCGGGCTCGCAGAGGCATCCCATCCTCCGACACCGGCACCTGCTCGGCTGGCTCTATGCGGGGCGGGCGCGGGCGCGCCACGGGGCGCATGCCGGCCATGGCGGGACGGCGTGGTGGAAGGTGCTCTGCCTCACCGGGGTGGATTACTTCTCGACGCTCGGCTATCAGCCCGGCATCGCCTTCCTCGCCGCGGGCCTGCTCTCCCCCGTCGCCACGCTGCTCCTGGTCCTCGTGACCGTCTTCGGGGCGCTGCCCGTCTACCGCCGCGTGGCCGAGCAGAGCCCCCACGGCGAGGGCTCCCTCGCCATGCTCGAGCACCTCCTCCCCCGGTGGCGGGGCAAGCTCGTCGTCCTCTGTCTCCTGGGCTTCCTCGCCACCGACTTCATCATCACGATCACGCTGTCGGCGGCGGATGCCGCCGCCCACACCGCCGAGAACCCGTGGGCGCCGGCGGTGCTTCACCACCGCCTGGGCCTGACCCTGCTCCTCGTCGCCTTCATCGGCGCCCTGTTCGTTCGAGGCTTTCACGAGGCCATCGGGCTCGCGGTCATCCTTGTCGCGG
Source organism: Candidatus Rokubacteria bacterium GWC2_70_16 (assembly GCA_001788415.1). Classification (GTDB taxonomy): domain Bacteria; phylum Methylomirabilota; class Methylomirabilia; order Rokubacteriales; family CSP1-6; genus UBA12499. The sequence goes on from MGBV01000025.1 coordinate 667, forward strand.
TCTACCTCGCCCTCAACCTCGTGACCATCGTGGCGGGGCTGGCCGCGGTCCTGCGCCACGGCGCAATCGTCGACGACTGGTGGCCGGCGCTCCTCCGTGCCCACGGCAGCCCCGCGGCCATGGCCGGGGCGGCCCTGCTCGTCTTCCCCAAGCTGGCCCTGGGCCTGTCCGGCTTCGAGACCGGCGTGGCGGTGATGCCCCTGGTCCGGGGCGAGGCCAACGACGCGCCAGAGCGGCCGGCGGGTCGGATCCGGAACACGCGCCGACTGCTGGCCACCGCGGTGCTAATCATGAGCGTGTTCCTGATCGGCTCGAGCGTCGTCACCTCCGTGCTGATTCCCGCGGAGGAGTTCCGCGCGGCGACGCCGGACCGGCCGGCGGGCAAGGCCAATGGCCGGGCCCTCGCCTATCTGGCGCATGCGCAGTTGGGCGAGCTCTTCGGGACCCTCTACGACCTCAGCACGATCGCCATCCTCTGGTTCGCCGGCGCCTCGGCCCTGGCCGGGCTCCTCACGGTTGTGCCACGCTACCTGCCCCGCTACGGCATGGCGCCCGAGTGGGCCCAGGCCCGCCGCCCGCTGGTCCTCGCGATCACCACCATCGGCCTCGGCATCACATGGCTGTTCGACGCCGACGTGGACGCCCAGGGCGGCGCCTACGCGACCGGCGTCCTCGTCCTGATGAGCTCGGCCGCGGGGGCGGTGGCGCTCGCCGCCTGGCGGCAGCGCCAGCGGGCGCGATGGGCGTTCACCGCCATCGTGCTCGTCTTCGCGTACACGACCGTCGCGAACGTCATCGAGCGACCCGAAGGTATCAAGATCGCGTCCTTCTTCATCGTGACCATCGTCGCGACGTCGTTCGGCTCGCGGGTGCTTCGCAGCACCGAGCTTCGGACGACGCACGTCACCCTCGACGAGACGGCGGAGGCGTTCCTGGCGGCGCTCGCGCCCCTGGGCCCTCTGCAGATCATCGCCAATCGCCGGGACGGCGGCGATGCCGAGGAGTACGAGCGCGAAGGGCGGGCCAAGCGGGAGAGCCACCACCTGCCCGCGGCCACTCCGGTGGTGTTCTTCGAGGTCCGCGTGCAGGATGCCAGTGACTTCTCAGGCGTCCTCCGCGTCAGCGGCGTCCGTGTCGGCGACCATCGAGTGCTCCGGGCCGATAGCCCGGCGGTGCCCAATGCCATCGCCGCCTTCCTCCTCCACGTGCGGCAGCGCACCGGCGCGATCCCGCACGTCTACTTCGGCTGGACTCACGGCAATCCCATGCTCTTCCTCATCAAGTACGTCGCCTTCGGCGAGGGCGACATCGCACCGGTCACGCACGAGGTCCTGCGTCAGGCGGAGCCCGACCCGGCCCGCCGTCCCGTCGTCCACATCGGAGGGTGAGCCCGCCCCGCGCGGGCCCCGGCTCTCCTGGAGCGCGAGCGGCCGGACGTCCTGGCGCTCACGTCCCGACCGGATCGGAAGCCGGGGAGGCCGGGTCGGGCATCCCCATCCGGCGCAGCCACCGGAAGTGCGAGACGAGCCCGGCCCCGAACGACCGGTGCTCCGCATACCTGATCCCGAACTCCCGGCAGGTCTCCTCCACGAGCGTCGCGAGCGCCGGGTAGTTGACGTGGCTGATCCGCGGGAAGAGGTGGTGCTCGATCTGGAAGTTCAGGCCCCCGAGGAGCCAGGCGGCGACCCGGCTGCGCCGGGCGAAATCAACGGTGGTCTCTACTTGATGAACCGCCCAGGGGCGCTCGACGCGCCCGGTGGCCGCCGCGGGCACGGGGAAGTCCGCCTCGCCCACGCAGTGGGCCAGCTGGAACACCACGCTCAGCACGATCCCCGCCACGAGCGCGGCGATCGCATAGCAGGCGACCACCGTCCACGCCGCGTGAATCATCAGCGGAATCCCGAAGGCCACCGCGAAGAACACGACCTTCCCGGCGACGAAGGTCAGCAGCTCCCCGCCGCGCGGGCGAGCCACCGGGTGGCCGCCGATCCGGCCGGTGATGAGGCCGCGGAAGTCCCCGACGAGCTGCCACTTGACGGGCAGCAGCCCGTAGAACGCCCAGAGGTACACGTGCTGCCAGCGATGGTGCGGGAGCCGCCTCTGATGGGGGCTCAGCCGACCCAGGATGCCGAGGTCGATGTCGGTGTCATGGCCGTGGACGTTGACGTAGGCGTGATGCAGGAGCCCGTGCTTCCAGCGCCACAGATAGGAGCTGCCGCCGAGCAGCTCCAGCGTCATCGCCGTCAGCGTGTTGACCCAGGGATGATTCGAGTAGGCCTGATGGCCGCCATCGTGCTGGACGTTGAAGCCGATGCCGGCCGAGACCAGTCCCAGGAGCATGGCCAGCAGGGCTCCCTGCCACCACGTCTGGGCCACGAAGACGAGAAGCCCGTACGACGCCGCGAAGGCGCCGAGGAGGATGGCGCTCTTCAGGTACATCTCCGGGCAGTCACGCTGCCGCCGCCCGGACGCTCGGAAGTACTCCTCGACCCGTCGCCGGAGCGCGAGCTGGAAAGCCTTGTCGCTCCGGAACTTCAGAGCGCGTCCCGGTACCGCAGAGAGATCCGGTCGGCCCGCATGGCCCGTGAGTCGCCCCTGCCGCTGCATCATCCCGACACGCCCGATCGATCCTCCCATTCTCCACACTAGCGGACCCACGGCGGAGCGCCCATTGGACTTTGGTCCAATGCGGCAGCCGCCGAGCTCGCGCGGGACCGGCAGCGCGGAGAGGAGGGCCCTTGTCCTGGCTATGCGCTCAGTCGTGCCTGGGTGTGACGGAGCTCGCAGCGTCGAACGGCTTGAGAATCCTGGCGAACGCGTGGCCGTGACCAGACACGGGCCCGAATCCCGTCGGGGCCACCACGCTGTTCTTGTTGAGGTTCTTGGCTTCGTGTTTGAGGAGGAGGCCGGGGGCCGCGCCGGTCGACACCGACACAGCCCCTGGCGCCCTCGATCAGGCGGCCTTGACTTCGATCGTTCTCGGCATCACGGCTCGCGGCGCGGGGATCCTCACCTCGATCATGCCGTTCCAGTACTTCGCCTCCACCTGCGCGGCGTCGACGCCCTCGGGGAGCGCGACGCTCCGCTGGAACGCGCCGTACGTGACCTCGCGGACGAAGTAGTCTTTGCCCGCGGTGTCGTGGTCGGCCTTGCGCTCGCCCTTGACGGTGAGGACGTTGTCCATCAAGGACACCTCGACAGCCTTCGGATCCACACCCGGCAGAGCGAACTGGATGACGTAGGTGCCGTTCTCGAGCCGCCCCTCTGCGGCGGGGACCCACGACGCGGCAGCCTGAGCGGCCTCGTCCGTGGCGCCGTCGAAGAACCCCTGGAACAGGTCGTCTCCGGCGTGGCGGTGGAAGTGGAACTTCGGGGTGAACGGGGACCAGCGAAGCATGGTGGTCATGGCGGCTTACTCCTTACTGTATGTTAGCGACTATCACTCAGATCGTCTTAGCTAGATAGACTAATATCATCACCGAGAGCTCATGTCAATCTCCAATCTAGCCGCGGCCAACTATGATAGTAACTACCTGTTACTATTGTGTTCTATTCCTGTGAGATGCCACATCAGCTCGGGTCAGTGGCCTATCTAGCACTCCTTGTGTATGAGAGCTAGCAGCGGTCCTGATTCGGGCTGTTTACCAGGACCTCGGGCGCTCGGTAAATACTCGGGTAGGAAGAGGCGCCGGCGAGCCTAGAGATGCGCAGTCGGCGCGGTGCGGGACCAGCGCCTGCTGCTCGGTGCTCGGGGCCAGGTCGCGCGGCATCGCCAGCGCACAGAGGGCCTGTGTCCTGACTAAGCGCCGTGGCGATGGATTCGAAGATCAGGACGATCATCAACGTCGTGGTCGTAATCTCGGGGTGGATCGCCCATGTCAAGGAGGTTCACGGCGTACCGACGCTGCGTGGGGCGAACCGGGCCCGTCGGGAACGTGACATCGAGCCGGGCCCGCCCGAAAAGCGTGAGGCGATCGAAGAGGCGCTTCGGCATTTCGGCATGATCTGACGGCGGCCGCCGTCTCCTTCACACGCTCGGTCCTTTCGCGCCCCCCAGGTAGTCGCGCTTGGCGCGCTCGAGTTCCTCGACGATCTCGCGGCGCTCAGCGAGAAGGCGCCTCGCGTCCTGAGCGCGCGTGACGAGGAGCGCGCCGAACCTGAGCTGGTGGCGCAACCGCCCCGTGCCGACCAGATACCGATACGCGATCAGGCCCCCGAGCGGGAGTGAGAGGAAGAAGGCGAGCGCCCAGCGGAGACCGGCCGCCCACCCGACAAGCAACGTCTCGAGCGCCCAGAAGAGCGGGAATGCGACAACGCTCGCAAGGAGCCGGGTCGTCGCGTAGTCCGTCTGCCTGCGCGACATCCGCCCCGCGAGCCACCCGGGCAGGTAGTACGGGAGGAAGTTCACGGCCGCGCCGTACGCGAAGAGCGGGAGACCTACGATCGTCTGCCATGACCGTGCAACCCGCTGCCGCTCCGCCATCCGCTCGAGGCGAGTCCGCACCGCCTCGTCACGCAGCCGGTAAGCGGCCAGTCCGGCGTGGTAACCGAGTATCCGCTGCCAGAGCCGCTCGACGCGCTCGGGGTTCTGTTTGCGGAAGTGCTCGACCGCGTCGGCGATCGACCCGGAGAGCTGGAACGGGTCGATCTGCCGTCCCGAGAGCCCGCGCTCGTCCCACAGCTCACGTTCGAGGTCGCCGCGATAGAGCGCCTCCACGGCGCGCGCGAGCGCCGCCGTGTCGATGCGTTCGGCGTGGACCACCTCGCGCTCCATCGCCGACTGGATCGCCGTCGTGAGCGCGTGGAGTGCCTTCACTGGCTCCTGGCGGTAGACGGCGAGGTACGACGAGAGGTCGACCGGCTCGCCGAAAGAGACGAGGACGCGCCCGCGATACCTCTTGCGGGCCTCGAAACTGAGCCCTACCGGCACGACCGTGAGGCGCCCCGGGTCGTGCGCCTCGTAGCCGAGCACAATCCGCGCCGCGCCCGTCTTGATCCGTTGCAGGTGCGCCTCCGCGCGGGTGGCGCCTTCCGGGTAGATGGCGATGAGCCGCCCGCGATCGAATGCCTCGTCACACGCCGCGAACATCTCCACGTTGCGACCCATCTTGCCCGAGGCGTCCGCCTTCCGGTCGACGGGAATCACCCCCAGGGCGACGAGGAACCGCGCGATGAGCGGGGTGCGGAAGAGCGCGGCGGTGGCGAGGTAGTGCACCTTCCGCGGGAGCACCGACCCCACGAGCAGCGAGTCGATCAGGTTGTTCGGATGGTTGATGCAGAGGAGCACCGGACCCATGGGCGGGACCCGCTCGGGATGCCGGACCTCGACGCGCTCGAAGAAGAACCAGATCCAGAACCGCGCGATCACCCTCACGACGGCGTAGAAGGGGTCCACTATTCGCTCGTCCTTCGACCCGGTGAGCGGTCGCCGTCCCGAGCGCTCAGGGCGGCGGCGAACGTCTCTCGGCCCGGTCCTCGTCCGGAGGCTCCTTCCCGACGCGACGATACCATCGCCACACGCCGACGACCAGCATCGCCGCAAGCGCCAGGAGGCCGGCGAGACCGAGCCAGCGCTCTGCCCGGCGCACATCGGCCATGATGGCCTTGATCTGATCCGTGAAGAAGTACGCCAACCCGAATACCAACGGGACGCCGAACAAGGCGGCGCCCGCGTCCGCCACCACGAACTTCCAGAACGGGACGCTCGCACTGCCCGCGGTCAGAAACGCGGCGGCGCGAAGTCCCATGACGTGCCGCGCCGTGACGACGGTCTTCAGTGCATGCCGTCGATACGCTGCCTTCAGCCACTGCTGGCGCTCGGGCGACAGTACCAGCCGGACGAGTCGCCAGTGGAGGACCTGCTCACCCCAGTACCGGCCGACCCAGTAGAGCACCATATCGCCGGAGAGCACCCCCAGCAGACAGACGGGCAGCGCAAGCCACCACCGGACGATACCCTCGTGGCTCAACACAGCGGCCGCGATGATCGGCATTTCCTCTGGGATGGGCACCCCCAGGCTCCCGAGCAGGAGCCCGGCGAAGATGCCGAGGTACGTGAAGTTGTCGACGAACTCCTGAAGTGCCTCCACGGCGTCCTCGCCCACGTGGCCCACTCGGGCGCCCCGGCGCCGCCCGGCCCCGCCCTGCCCGCGCCCGCCGCACTCAGGTCGCCCGCGGCTCAGCCCCTCTCTCGACGCCGCCCCTGATGCGCGCCGGCCCCCCCCGGGTCGCACGGCGAGGGAGCCCAGGGAGCTGCGCAATCCGATGTCGTCGATATCCCTTCGCGCTGGCCACGAAGTGAACCTCAGCGTCGCCGAGCTAATCGCGCTCCCCGAACCCATGCCCCGTTGCGACTGTTTCGCAGGGGCAGTATTGCGGTGGACGCAGCGCACCACCCTGAGGACTCGCGATGCCCTGTGACTGAGAAAGCCTCCCTATGAGGTTGTGGGACTGGACCCGGGGGGAGACGAACGACTATCGGTGCCACTGCTCCGAGCCTTCTTCAGCTCGGCTTCGCGGCGCCGGCGCGCGAGACGTCGGAGTCGCTGAACAGCGCGATTGGTTTTCGAGTGTGTAGCCATGACGCCCCACCCCCTCGAAGAAGAAGGACATAGGCGACCACATTGCGCTATGCGCCCCGGTCCACGAGCCACACCAGCCGACCCGACTCCGGCTGGATGAGCTGAGCCGGACACCGCTCGGGCGCCCGCGGGCCATGGAGCACAGCCCTGAGCGCTCCCGCCTTGTCAGCCCCCGTCACCAGCACGCGGACCTCGCGCGCCCGGTTCAGGATCGGCGGCGTCAGCGTGATGCGCTCGGCGCCGAGGGCGGGGACGAAGTGGCTGACGACCCAGCGCCGGGACTCGGCAAGCGCCGCGCTTCCGGGGAACAGCGACGCCGTATGACCATCGGCGCCCAGGCCGAGGAGAACCAGGTCGAGCGCGGGGGCAGGGCCGTCGGCGGGCAGGCCGAAGACCCGCGCGATCTCTTCCTGGTACTCGCGGGCTGCGGCCTCCCGGTCCGCGCGCTCGGCGTGGATCCGGTGGATGCCCTCGGGCGGGATCGGCACCCGCGAGAGCAGTACCGCGACGGCCAGTCTCGCGTTGGAGTCGGGGTGATCGGGCGCCACGGCCCGCTCATCGCCCCAGAACACCTCCACCCGGTCCCAGGGGACGCGCTCTCGATGCGGGGGCTCGGCGAGCCGCTCGTACAGACGTTGCGGCGTGGAGCCGCCCGACAGCGCCACCGTGAAGCGCCCGCTCCGGGCCACCGCCTCCACCGCAAGCTCGGCAAACTCCTCGGCCGCCGCGCGGCTCACGCCTTCCGCATCCGCAAACCTCCTGACAACGCTCATGCCTCTTCCGCCGGGCGCGCTACGAGCCCCACCACGTCCGGCCGTCCCGCTGGATCAGCTCGTCCGCGGCCGCCGGCCCCCGGGAGCCGGCCGGATAGTTGGGGAAGTCCCGCGGCGGCAGTGACTGCCAGAGATCCAGGATCGGGGTGGCCACGGTCCACGCCG
>MGBV01000026.1:0-731 GCA_001788415.1 Candidatus Rokubacteria bacterium GWC2_70_16
CAGGGATGCCGGGGAGGTCAATGGAAGGTGTAAAAAGCGCCAATCGATTTTATCATAAAAAACGGGGGCGTCAAGAAAAGCTGAAGGCTTGTTGTAACGCGATTTAAGCCCTCATCTCCCCTCAGGGCTATACTCGAATATGGGGGATACGGTGACGCGGGACTCACCGGAGATTTCCTTTGACTTTCAATTAAGCCATGTGATAATAAAATCCGGTTACATGGCCTCCCCCGAAAAAACAGTCGCTAAATCAAAGACAAAGGGGGCGCCTATGCCTGAAGACAATCAGGGCAAAGGGGTTTTCAAGGGTCTTGCGATGCTCGCCTCGATGGGCATCGCCATGGTCGTATCCACGTTCATAGGCCTGGGGATCGGCATTTACCTGGACGGGGTTTTCGGCACCAAACCCTGGCTAACGATAATTTTCCTTATATTCGGCATAGCGGCGGGCTTCAAGAACATGTTCGAGATGACCAGGAGATATGGGCTTTAGCGTAACAAAGACGGAGAACATCGACTCTCTTGCGTTGGCCATATCCGCCAGGGTGCTCATCACAAACCTGGCCGTGTGCGCGGTCTTTTCAGGCGCGCTCCTCGCCCTCTCAAAGACAGGACTGGTCCCGAGCTTTGCCGCCGGGTTTCTCGTTGGTACTTTAAGCATAATGTGGCTCATGAAGATGGTGCGCAAATCCATGCGCATGAGCCCCGAGCGGGTCGAGAGGTTCGTAAAG
>MGBV01000026.1:746-1313 GCA_001788415.1 Candidatus Rokubacteria bacterium GWC2_70_16
AGGCTTATCTGCATCGCGGCTCTGCTTGCCCTTCTCACATCCCGCGGCAAGCTCGAGCTCTGGCCCATGCTGGCAGGCCTCACGGCCGCGATATTCACGACGATCTGCACCATGGTCTATTTGGCAAAGGAGGAGCACAAAAATGCATGACACCATAGTCCCGACATTCGGGCTGCCCGTACATACGGCCTTCATGATTTACATAAGCATCGGCCTGGCGATATTCTCGATACTGCTGGCAAAGGGCTTGAAGCTCGTGCCCGGCAGGACCCAGTCGGTCATAGAACTCGCGCTGACCTACTTCGAGCGCATGGTCGACGAGACCATGGGCCACAAGGGCAAGAAGTACTTCCCGTTCGTCATGACGCTTGCGGTATTCATCTTCGTATCTAACCTGCTGGGCCTCATTCCCGGGCTCCTTCCGCCGACCGCCAACCTCAACACCACGCTGGCGCTCGCGTTGATAGTATTCGTCCTTACTCACATAGTGGGCATCAAGGAACACGGACTGGGGTACTTGAAGCAGTTTTGCGGCCCGATCTGGTGGCTCATGCCGCTCATGATACC
>MGBV01000026.1:1435-12790 GCA_001788415.1 Candidatus Rokubacteria bacterium GWC2_70_16
GGCAGGCGCGCGGCCATCGTGTGCGTGTCTGGCCGGGTGAGATTCGCCGCCCCCGACCCTGACGCGGCGCGAGGCGGCCGCGAGACGTCAGGGGGATCCGGCCGAGGGCCCCGGCAACGTGCGGGTCCTCCGGGGCCCGGACCACCACCTCCCGCTCCGGTAAGGGCGCGAGGCCGCACCGCCATCTGGCCCGGATGGGCACGGACAAGCCCTCGCGCCTCAAGCCCGCCGGCCCGGCGCCGCCGCCTCGATGGGCCGCCGGGGAGGGCCGGGGACAGGCCGGTCGCCGGCGCCAGGGGTCCACTCCACCAGCGCTGGAATCCGGTGCGTTCCGGTGATGTGGTGAGGACCCGCATGAATGGCGGGGCCTCACCACTTCTGCATCGAGTGAGCGCGCTCAGTGCCGAAGCGGTGAGAACCCGCATGAACAGCGGCGCCTCACCGCATCACCGGTTCGACGCGGATTTCGGGGTCTTCTGATGTTGAGGCGCTGGAGGCGCAGAAGCGCTGGGAGGAGTCAAATGGTGAAGATCGAGGCGATGCGGGAGCCCGGCGCGCCCGCCCGTGACGCACCGCGTGCTGGATTTCAAGACCTGACCCCAGGGGGGCGCGTCAGCGCCGAGCCGAGGAGGTCTTCGACGTGGCGCGATACCGGGGGAGTTCCTCCCGCAGCACCCGCCGCAGGGCGTCCTCGAGGGTCCGGGCGGCCGAGCCCACGGCGCTGCGGAGCGTGTCGTTGATGAGCGTCTGGTAGCTGCCGCCGCCGGCCCTGTGAACCTCGTCCCTGAACCACTGCAGGACGTCGTCGTCGATCCGGATGGTGATGCGCGTCTTGCCGGACGGAGCCCGCAGGACAGCACCGCGCCGACCGGATCTGAAGTCGTACTGCTTCTTCATCGCGCCTCCTCGTCCTGGCGTCGTTCGCGCGGAGTCGCCCGTCTCGCCGAGATGAGCCGGGGGCGATCCTCGCTCCAGGTGTAGACGACCACGAGAACCCGGCCGAGCGCGTCCATCCCGAGCGTGATGAACCGTTCCTCCTCGTCAGAAGGGGCATCCGGGATGGTGATCGCCAGGTCGTCGTGGCGCACGGTCGCCGCGTCCGCGAAATCGACGGCGTGCCTCCGGAGATTGGCGGCAGCCTTTCGCGGATCCCATTCGCACTCCACGCACCATCATATGCACAGATGTACATACAGTCAACCACGCCGGAGGGAGCCGGCCGCGCGCTGGGTCGGCGGGAGCGTGCGGTGCCGGTTCCCCGGCCCCCACCTTCAGTTCCGGCGCCTCCTGCCGCTCGCCCCCAGGCACCCCGGCTGGCCCCCGGCGTGCACTGCCTACCTTGCCGCCGTCGCGGTTCAGCGGGCCAGTCGCCGCCAGCGGCGGATCCCTGCCATCGTGGATCGAGCGCGCGGTGCCCCGGGCTCTCACCACGCGAGGTGCCAGGGGACGGCGCGGATCTCGGGCCTGAGCGGCGTGGGCACCTCGATGCGGCAGGCGAGGACTCCGCGGGCGCGGGGGCCCGCGAGGGCGAGCCAGCGCGCGAGCGCCTCGGCGTGCGGCGGGGCCGGCGTGGCGGTGGCCTTGACCTCCATGGCGTACAGGTGGCCGTGGCGCTCGACGATGAGGTCCACCTCGAGCCCGCCGGTCGAGCGCCAGTGGAACAGCGACGGCAGTTCCCCTGACTGCCGGAAGGCCTTGACCCACTCGGTGACCACCGCGGTCTCCACCAGCGCGCCGGCTGTCGGGCCGCCGAGGAGCGCCTCCCGGCTCTGCAGGCCCATGAGGAAGCCCGCCAGCGCCGGGTCCATCAGGTACACCTTCGGGCTCTTGGTGATCCGCTTGCCGAGATTGCTGTGGAAGGGCCGCAGCAGATAGACCACCTGGCTTGCCTCCAGCACCGACAGCCACCGCTTGACCGTCGGGGCCGTGACGCCGGCGTCCCGCGCCAGGTCGGTCATGTTCAGCAGCGTCCCGGTGCGCGCAGCGACGAGTGCCACGAAGCGGCCGAAGGCGCCGAGGTCGCCCACCTGGAGGAGATCGCGCACGTCACGCTCGAGGTAGGTCTGGACGTAACTGCCGAACCAGAGCTGCCGATCGACGGCCTGTGTGAGGCAGATCTCCGGGAACCCGCCCCGCAGCAGCCAGTCGCCGAGGTCGGGGCGATTCGCGAGCCTGACGCCGGGTGTTGCCTCGCCCCACACCCGCTGCAGCAGCCCGTCCACGTCGGGCGGCGCGGGATGGCGGACCACCTCGGTCACGGACAGGGGATCCAGGGTGAGCACGGCCACGCGGCCGGCGAGCGTCTGGCTCACGCCGCGCATGAGCGGGAAGCTCTGCGATCCGCTGAGGAGCCACTGGCCGGGGCGCCGGTCCCGGTCGATCTGGTCCTTGAGGTAGTGGAGGAGCTCGGGCGCGTACTGGATTTCATCGAGGATCAGCGGGGCCGCGTGCTCGGCGAGAAAGCCCAGCGGATCGGCCAGCGCCCGGGCGCGCACGTCCGGGCGCTCGAGTGAGATGTAGGCGAAGCGCGCCCCGAACTCCGTCCGCAGCAGCGTCGTCTTGCCCGACTGGCGCGCGCCGGTCACGAGCACGGCGGGAAACGTCTCCAGGGCACGCCGGACGGTGACGGCAAGGCGCCGGGGAAGATAGCCAGCCATGTCGTCAGCCTCTCATCAGTCAAATCAAAAATCAAATGTGTGATCTGCACGCTGGCGACCGAGGCGCTGCGAGCGCCTTGCGCGCCTCGTCCTGGCCGGGGAAGGGGGTGGGCGCGGCCGCAGCCACACCTCCGATCTCCCCGGCTACAAGCCGCCCGGCCCCGCGCCTCACCTCAGCTCTGCCAGCGCCTTCCTCGCCTCGTCCTTGCCCTTGAACGCCGCCGGCGACCCCGCCGCGAGGGCCAGGGCCTTCCGCGCCAGGTCCAGTCTCTGTCGCCCGTCCCGGCCGCCGCCATCCCCAGGTGGTATTGCAGCTCGGCGTTGTCCGGCAGCCGCACCGGGCCCTCCCGCAGCAGCGCCAGCGCCCGCTGATACACCCCGCGCGCCACCTGCTTGGCCATCTGGGCCAGCGCCAGCGCCTTGTCCTTGGCCTGCTCCCCCCGCCGTGCTCGGAGTGGATCCAGGCCCGGTTGTTCGCCGCCGTCACCACGTTCTTCGGGTTGAGGGCGAGCCCCGCGTTGAGCTTGGCCAGGGCCTCGTCGTACTTGCGCGCGGAGCCACAGAGACGCCCCAGCTCCACGTGGCCCTCGATCAGCCGGGGCTCGAGCTCCAGCGCCTCGAGGAAGGCCACCTCGGCGCTGTCCGTCTCCCGCCGGGCCAGGTGAACGCGCCCCAGCAGGGCGCGCATCGGCACCGCGCGCGGCTACCGCGCCACCAGCCCCTCGAGCCTCTCGATGGCCGGCTGGAGCGCCCCCGCCTGGATGTCGAGCTCGGCCAGGAGCAGGGTGGACTCCACGAGGCCGGGGTCGAGGGTGGCCGCCTCCTTCAGGTCGGCGCGGGCCTGCTGCAGATGCCCCGCCTGCGGCTGCGCCAGCGCGAGCCGATGCCGCGCCAGGGCCAGCCCCGGCTCGAGCTTCAACACCTTCTGGAAGTCCTGGATGGCCTCCGTGCTCTCTCCCTTCGCCAGGTGGAGCCGGCCGCGCAGGAAGTGGCCGTCCAGATCCGAGGGGCTCTTCCCGAGGAGCATCTCGAGCGCCCGCTGTGGGGTTGACCCGGTTTGGTCGACAGCTATCCTCCGAGGGAGGGAGGAAGGCGCCATGCCGAGGACACGTGGACCGTATTCCGCTGGGCGCGGTGGCGCTGGTGCTGGGCCACGCCCTGTCGCGCCGCCGGCGTGTCGGATTGCAAGATCCGACCCCATCTGAGATACTCTGATTATCAGCGAGTTGCCGATTCCTGGGAGGTGTGCCATGCCGACGGTGAAGGTCTGGGGTCGAGGGCAATTGACCATTCCGGCGTCCATCCGGAAGGAGTTGCACCTGCAGGAAGAGACGACCCTGACGATCGTGAAGGTGGGAGACGTGTTGGTGCTCACGCCGCGCGTGCTGGTGGGGGACACGGTGGCGAAGAAGGCCGCGCGGGCCATGAAGAAGGCCGGGTTGCAGCTTCAGGATCTGTTCGCGGACTTGGATCGGCAGCGCGACCGCTATCACCGCGAGCGAGATGGAGGTTAGGCGCTGGAAGGTGTTCTTGGACACGAGCGCCCTGATCGCGGGGGTCGTGTCGACCAGCGGCGCCGCCCGGGAAGTGTTGCGACTCGGCGAAGCGCGCGTCATCGATCTCGTGGTCTCGCGGCAGGTGCTCACCGAGGGTGACCGCAACATCGCGACCAAGCTGCCCACCGTCCTGGGCGACTATCGCCTGCTGCTCGAGCACCTGGGCCTGCAGATCGTCGAGGATCCCAGCGCGCAGGAGGTGCGTGAGGCCGCCCGGGTCATTCATCACAAGGACGCGCCGATTCTCGCGGCAGCTCGGCAGGCGGGGGTGGATTACCTGGTGACCTGGAATACCCGGCATTTTCGCACCGCGCCGGTGCGCGCGTTCGGTCCATTCGCCGTCATGACGCCCGGAGAGTTCCTCCGAGCCTTCCGCCGAAGGCTTCCCCTGGATCTCTGACCGGGTGCGCCGGATCGGGTGGCACTCGTCGACGCTCCTTGGGGACGCCTCCTCAGGACGCGGATGGACGCGCTTCTGCTCAGGCGAATCCGGACGGAAGCCGGGGCCGAGTGGCCCTGCTCACGGGAGTCACCGGGCAGCAGGGGTCCTACCTGGCCGAGCGGCGCCGCACGCCGGCCGCCCCGGTGGATGTTCCTGCTCTGGGCACCACGGCGGTGGGGCTCGCCGCCGTGCGCCGCTGGCGGAAGAAGGCCCGCGCGGCGTGATCAGCACGCTGGGGCAGGAGCGGGCGGGCCCTCGGTCCCGGTCCCGCCAAGGGCCGGCAGGCGCGAGATTCACCTTGCTGCCCGCCTGTGAAGGGTGGTGCACAAGCCCGGCGCGCGGCTGCGCATAGCCTGATCGTGCGTTCACACCGCGGCCGCCGCCAGCCCCGAAGGCCGCCCGGCGCAGCCAGTTACAGCCCCCCGGGGGCCGTGCGGAGCAGGAGGGCCCCCTCAGCCCCAGGTGGTACTGCAGCTCCGCGTTGTCCGGCAGCCGCACCGCGCCCTCGCGCGGCAGCGCCAGGGCGCGCTGATACACCCCGCGCGCCACCTGCTTGGCCATCTGGGCCAGCGCCAGCGCCTTGTCCTTGGGCGGCTCCCCCCCGTGCTCGGAGTGGATCCAGGCCAGGTTGTTCAGCGTCACCACGTTCTTCGGGTTGACGGCGAGCCCGGCGGCCAGCTTGGCCAGCGCCTGTATGAGCCCGAAAGCAGTTCACCTTCCACGGAACCGGGGAAACTCCAAGTGCTCAACGTGACGCATCGCGAGGGACGCCACAAGGCCCGTGTGTTCGACTCCGTTCTCGGGGTCACGGCGAGCAGCGTCGACGTGCTTCGGCGGGCCTTGCTGGATGCGGCGGCGTCGGACGAAGCGGAAGCGTGGGGGGACACCGGGTTCGGGAACATGTACGTCTTGCGGGTTCCGCTGAGCACGGCCAAGGGGAGCCAATGATGCACGCACTCGTGGCCCTTCTTGACGATGTCCACGCCCGGCATGTCGAGACGGGGCGCTCCTTGAGGTTGCGCCGCGGACAGATCGGCACCGTTGTCATGACCTACGACGGCGCGGTGGTCGACGTGGAGTTCGCGGGACAGGACGGGCGCGCGTACGCCATCCTGCCGGTGCCTGCCAGCAAGCTGATGATCCTGCGGGATACCCCGGACTACGCAGTGGCCTAGCTGCACCGCGCGGCGCCCTGCTCCCGGGCGCGCTCGTCGCGCCGCGACGGCGCCCTCCCGTGCCCCGGGGCCGGCCGGTCCCGGATTCCGCGCTTCCTCAGGTCCGGCAACAGGACATGGTCGCGTGGCGGGGAACGGCGGTCCGCCGTACCTCGCGCGGGTAGGGTTGTGGCCCGTGGCCAGAGGGGTCTGGTCCCCCCGGCGCCTTGCCAATCCCCCCGCGCCCCTCTATCCTGAGGGCAGCGAGGAGAAGTCACCGCCGTGCGCCTGAAGCTGTACCCGGATACGCCGGTCCTTGGGGTCCGGGGTCAGGTCTTGCATTACGACATTGGTGATGGGACGAGCGCATGGCCGCCGGCGCCCAGCTGCTCCCGTTCGCTGCCGGGGCAGGCTCAGCGCGTGGGACAGGCGCATCGCCAGCAGTTCCCGGAGAGGCTCCATCACGTGACGGCCCCTCGCAACGGGCGGGGGCCGATCCTCGCCGACCACACCGACGACGAGCGCGTCCTGACCGAGGATTGCAGGACCTGACCCCCGCGCCTGCAAGGGGCGTGCTGGATTGCAAGACCTGACCCCAGGGCCCCGGCGGTGATTACCTGGCCCCGGTCACTGGTAGAATGAACGCAGATCATCATGCGCATCTACTTCAACACCAGCGCCCTGAATCGCCCCCTCGACGACCTGTCGTCCGACCGGGTGCGCATCGAGGCCGAGGCGGTGGTCGCGTTACTCGCCGCAGTGGAGCGCGGGACGATAGAGTGGGTCGGCTCTGCGTATCTCGACTTCGAGATCGAGCAGGATCCCGACGGCGAGCGGGTGCGGCGCGTCCGGAGCCTGCTGCGCCTGGTGAGATCGCGCGTCGCGATCTCGCGCGCCGTGGTCGCGCGCGCCCGCCTTCTCGAGAGCGCGGGCCTCCGCGGCCTAGACGCCCTGCACGTGGCCTCCGCGGAGGCGGGGGGCGCGGACTTGCTGATCACCACCGATGACCGGATGATCCGGAATGCCGGACGGGCCGGTCGCGACCTGCGGGTGCGGGTGGTCACCCCACAGGAAGCGTTGATCGCGGCCTCGGGGAGGGGGACACGATGAACAGCGCGCGGTGGACCAACGCGGAGATCCGCGCTCGCGGGTGGGATGCGCTCGTCGAGAGGCTGGGGCCGTCCGGGGCGCTGCGCTTCGCGATGCAGACCGAGCGCGGCCATGGCGAGTACGCCGGCCGGCGGCACCGGATGCTCGGGAGACTTTCGGTGGATCAGTTGCTGGCGCGGATGCGGCGGCGTCCTGCCCGCGGGCAGCGCCAGCGGCGCCGGCCGGCTGGGGTCAGGTCGTGAAACGCAAGATTTACGATTCAGGCGCGGGCCCCAGGGGGTTGCATCGAGGTAGTGGAGGAGTTCGGGCGTCGCGGCTGCGTTGATCCGAGGAGATGGCTACTTCAGCTCCGCCAGCGCCTTCCTCGCCTCGTCCTTGCCCTTGAACGCCGCCGGGGAGGCCGCCGCGAAGGCCAGGGCCTTGCGCGCCAGGTCCTTCTCGCCCGTCCTGGCCGCGGCCATCCCCAGGTGGTACTGCAGCTCCGCGTTGTCCGGCAGCCGCACCGCGCCCTCGCGCAGCAGCGCCAGGGCCCGCTGGTACACCCCGCGCGCCACCTGCCTGGCCATCTGAGCGAGAGCCAGCGCCTTGTCCTTGGCCGGCTCCCCCCCCGTGCTCGGAGTGGATCCAGGCCAGGTTGTTCGCCGTCACCACGTTCTTCGGGTTGACGGCGAGTCCCGCGTTGAGCTTGGCCAGGGCCTGGTCGTATTTGCGGGCGGAGCCATGGAGCCGCCCCAGCTCCATGTAGCCCTCGATCAGCCGGGGCTCGAGCTCCAGCGCCTGGAGGAAGGCGGCCTCGGCCCGGTCCGTCTCCCGCCGGCCAGGTGCACGCGCCCCAGCAGGGCGCGCATCGGGGCCGTCGGCGAGAACGATCTACCTCGACTCATCACCCCTCGGCAACCAGCTCGGCGCCAAGCCGGTCGTAAATGCCGCGCACTTTTGGTGATCGCCAACAGCCACCGCTTTCTTCGGGTTGACGGCGAGCCCGGCGGCCAGCTTGGCCAACGCCTGTCTGAGGCCGAGAGGAGTTCACCCTCCACGGAACCGGGGAAACTCCACCTTGCGGTTGCGCCGCGGGCAGGTCGGCACCGTTGTCATGACCTACGACGGCACGGTGGTCGACGTGGAGTTCGCGGGACAGGACGGGCGCGCGTACGCCGTCCTGCCGGTGCCTGCCAGCAAGCTGATGATCCTGCGGGATACCCCGGACCACGCGGTGGCCTAGCTGCACCGCGCGGCGCCCTGCTCCCGGGCGCGCTCGTCGCGCCGCGACGGCGTCCCCCCGTGCCCCGGGCCCGGTCGGTCCCGGATTCCGCGCCTCCTCAGGTGACGGGAGGCAATTCGACTTCGACCGCCCGTCTGCCGCGTCATACTGGAGGCAGTTGCTTGAACGGATTGAACACCGTCAAGCCGGGCCGGTCGAAGTCCTTGTCGTTTCCCGTCACGATCGTCAGGCCATGACGCCGGGCGGTGGCGGCAATGTAGCCGTCCTCCACGGGCATGCGCTGCCCGTGCTTCTGTAAGAGGTGCTCCTGGTCAGCCCAGACGTGAGCGACCGAGACGTTGAAGCCGAGAATGCGCCCGCCGAGTGCGTCCACGAGCCTCCTCAGCCAGTCCTGCAGATCCCGGCGCTGACGACCCTCTTTCGACCGTACCCAGTATGCGAGTTGGGCGATGACGATGGCGCTGGTGAAGCACCGGTCGCGCTCCCGGTGCAGCCAATCGATCACGCGGGCGTCGCCGTGCCGCTTGGCCGGCTGGCAGATCACGTCGGTATCCAGCAGCCAGCTCAAAGCCGGCGGCGCCTCGCGGGCTCCCTCCGGCGACGCGGCAGATCGTCCATGCGGACCGGGCATTCGCTCAGCACGGCGAGCCAGTCGCCGGCGCCCGCGATGCGGCGGAACACGATCTCGTTCTCTTCCGCATCGAACCGCGCCTCAAAGGCATCCCCGGGCGACGCCGGGGCAAGGGCGGCCGGGACGGTAAGACGGCGCTTGGCATCGAGGGTCAGGATCATGGTGGGATTATCCCACCATACGGCCCACAGATCAATACGACACAGCAGGGTAGGACCGGTGGAGCAGCAAGCGAGTGTTCGGACTCGTCTTCGGCAGCGCTCTGCTCAAGATCGCTGTCATAGTCGACGCGATCGGGGCCTGACACGATCACCAGGATCGTCCCGGCGGTCCTGATCCGCCGGTTCGACGACCCGGCGCTGGGCGCCCACGACCTCTCGTCGGTGCGGGTGATCCAGTGCGGCGGGCAGCGGCTCCAGCCCGAGGTCAAGCCCCGGGCCGAGGCGCTCCTGCCGGCCGCCACCGTCCAGGAGCCCTTCGGCCATGCCGAAGGGCTGCTCACCTTCGTGCGGCTTCACGATCCGTACGAGGTGCGGCTCGAGACGGTCGGCCGGCCGATGTGCCCCGCCGACGAGGTCAGGCTGGTAGACGACGAGGGCCGGGACGTCCCGGACGGCGAGATCGGCGAGCTGGCCCAGGGGCTCGGCATAGCCCGGCCTCATCTCCAGCGCCGCCTCGAAGAACCTCCGCCCCTCGGCCGCCTTGCCCTGCGCCCGCGCCACCAGCCCCTCGAGCCTCTCGATCGCCGGCTGGAGCGCCCCCGCCTGGATGTCGAGCTCGGCCAGGAGCAGGATGGACTCCGCGAGGCCGGGGTCCAGCGCGGCCGCCTCCTTCAGATCGGCGCGGGCCTGCTGCAGATTGCCCGCCTGAAGCTGCGCCAGGGCGAGCTGATGCCGCGCCAGGGCCAGCCCCGGCTCGAGCTGCAGCGCCTTCTGGAAGTCCTGGATGGCCTCCGTGCTCTCTCCGTTCGCCAGGTGGAGCCGGCCGCGCAGGACGTGGCCGGCGAAGGCCTGCGCGGCGATGCGCCGCCAGGCGAGGAGATAGTCGGGGGCCTTCTGCGTGATCTCGCCGAGGAGCCGCTTGCCCTCCTCCCCGCGCCCGGTCTGGGCCAGGAACTCGGCCAGACGGAGCCGGGCAGGGGAGCCCATCGGCGCCAGGTCTGCCGCCGTCGTCAGCGCCGCCTCGGCCAGCGGCGCATCCCCCCTCGTCGCGTGGAAGTTGCCGAGGGCCATGTGGGCCTCCACCGACTTCGGCTCCCGCGCCACCGCCTCCTTGAAGGAACGCTCGGCCCGCGCCCAGTCCTGCTGGCGCAAGGCCAGCATCGCCACCGCCATGTGGAAGCGCGCCCGGTCGCCGAAGTCCCCCGCCGTCGCCCCGAGCGCGCGGAGGGCGGCCTCCGTCTCCCCGGCATTGCTCACCGCGCCCGCCAGGAGCAGGAGCGCGTCGAAATTCCTCGGCTCGGCCTCGAGCACCGCCGCCGCGTGCTTGCGCGCCTCGGCCGGCTGCCGGCCGAGGAGGTAGATCGTGCCCAGCCTGAGCCGGGTGTTCGTGTTATCCGGCTCCTGCGCATGCGCCCGCAGCAGGTAGCGGAAGGCCTGGCCCAGCTCGCCGAGCTGGTCATGCGCCCGCCCGAGCTGCTGGATCGCGCCCGCGTGGTCCGCCTCGAGGCGGAGGACGTTGCGGTACTCGAGGATGGCGTCGCGGCACCATCAGCAGGGTCAGGTCTTGCATTACGACATTGGTGATGGGACGAGCGCATGGTCGCGTGCAGCTATCTGCCCCGCTTCGCCCCCGGGGTAGGGTCAGAGCGTGGGACGGGCGTGTGGCGAGCAGTTCCCGGAGAGGCTCCATCACGTGACAACCCCTCGCAACAGGCGGGGGCCGATCCTCCCCAACGACACCGACCACCGACCACGAGCACGTCCTGACCAAGGATTGCGGGACCTGACCCCCCGCGCCTGCGGCGGGCGTGCTGGATTGCAAGACCTGACCCCGGGGGGCTCTGGGCGTACCCGCAGGAGTTCGGGCGCGCCGAGATCGTGTCCGAGGATTTCGAGCACGACCGCCTGTACGGGGCCGTCCGCGTCGTCAATCCATTCCTTTGACCGATCCGGCCGCCCGTCGACGAGGTGCCTCGGGAGCGGAGGCGGCGCGGGACGGCCGCGCGGCTGCGAGCGGGGAAGGGGCGCACCGTCGGACGTGCTGCGGTCCGCTCAGTCCCAGCTGCTCAAGCCCGCCCGGTTGTCGGTCGAGGGGTTCAGCGCCCTGCTCTGACTGCACCGCCCTCCGGTTCACGAGGCGCCGCTGGGCGGAGACCATGCCGAGTCCGTCGGCGTGTTCCTTTTCGGGATACTCTTACTCGCCACCTGGGCCGCCGTCGTCCGCCCGGGGAGTAGGCCCCCGGCCTCGCCGGGGGGGAGGAGAGCGCGTCGACCGCGGAGGCCGATCTCAGCGGCCGAGGCGCTGCTCGATCTCTTCGATCCGGGACTGGAGCGCCGCGACGTGCTGCTTCAGCGCTGCGAGGTCGTGCTCGATGATCTCGCGGCGGCCACCCTCGTCGGCGAGCGCCGCCTCGATCCGGCG
>MGBV01000027.1:0-9458 GCA_001788415.1 Candidatus Rokubacteria bacterium GWC2_70_16
GGTCGGCCCAAGCTTGACCACCGTGACAATCTCTTCCTCGCCCTCGACCGAGGAGCCCTTGATCACGTACTTGGCCTCTCTCGTCCTGCGGTCCCGGTGCCGCTCGATGATTCGACGGGTGAGAATCGCGCTCTGTAGCCGCTCACGCTTCGATGTAACGATCCGCTCGAGCTCGACTTCAGTAAGGGCTGGACACGTCCCGGGGCCGAGAGGCCGGCGTGCCGGGGTAGCGCTTGGAGCCGGCCCCGGCCTGGAAATGACGCGAAATCGGGGCCACGGAGCCTCGATGAGACGGCGGGCTCGAATTGTGGAGCCGGGCACCGAATGATCCAACACATAGGGGAACCGGAACTCGGGAACGCTGAAGCCCAGCGC
Source organism: Candidatus Rokubacteria bacterium GWC2_70_16 (assembly GCA_001788415.1). Classification (GTDB taxonomy): domain Bacteria; phylum Methylomirabilota; class Methylomirabilia; order Rokubacteriales; family CSP1-6; genus UBA12499. Next base: position 376 of record MGBV01000027.1, read on the forward strand.
GAGCGAAAACGGCCGGTTCGCTGCAGAAAATGTTGAGCGGCCACGCGCCTCGGCCGGGAGGATGTCGCGCACACCGCGCACCGCCTTGATCGGCATTCAGGCGCCCTGCATGGCCTTGTACTCGGCGGCCAGCGCCACGTAGTTCCTCGCCGAACGATGGATCAGGTCGAGGTCCGCGTCCGTCACTTGACGCGTCACGCGCGCAGGGGCCCCCATGAGGACACTTCCTCGCGGCGCTTTCGTCCCCGGAGACACCACGGCGCCCGCCGCCACGAGACACTCCTCCTCGATCACCGCGCCGTCCAGGACCACCGCGCCGATCCCGATGAGGCAATGGGACTTGACGTGACAGCCGTGCAGACGCGCCCCGTGCCCCACCGTCACGTACTCCTCGACGATGGTCGGGGTCCCGCGGCGGTTGACGTGGATCACCGTGCCATCCTGGATATTGCTCCCGCGCCCGATCCGGATGAAGTTCACATCGCCGCGCACCACCGAGGTGAACCAGACGCCCGACTCCTCCGCAAGCTCCACGTCGCCGATCACGTCGGCCGAGTGGGCGACGAACACGCTCGGGTGCACCTTGGGAACGACACCTCTGTACGCGTGGATCATCAACGCCCTCCCAGGGAGACTCGGCTCAGGCGAGTAGTATACCGCGGCGGGGCGCTAGCCCCAGAGGGACGCGAGCGGGATGCTGAGGCCCGGGAACAGGGAGGGCGAGAAGCTGTCGTCGTCCGCCAGGCTCGCCGCCCGGCGATACTGCCCTTCACCCAGCTCGTAGACCTCCAGAACCCTTATCTCGGGATCAGCCAGCCAGTACTGACGCACTCCGTGCCGGGCGTAGAGCTTTGCCTTCTCGACCCGGTCACGGCGAGCCGTACCCGGAGACAGGATCTCCACGATCAGATCCGGGGCGCCCCGGACCCCCCGATCGGTGACGATCCCAGAGCGCGCCAAGGCGACGAACAGCAGGTCCGGCACGACCACGGAGGTCTCCTCGAGGATGACGTCGAACTGGGCGATGAAGACCTCGCCGAGTCCAAGGGCAGTCGCGAAGGGCTTGAGAGAGACAAGCAAGTTGGCGGCGAACCGCTGATGGGCGACACTCCGCGAGGGCCTCATGGAGAGCTCTCCGTCCAGGATCTCGTAGCGCCGACCGTCGTCGGGCAGCGCGCAGTAATCCTCGTAGGTGAGGACGATGCGCCCCGCCGGGGGCCCTTCACGCGCTTCGATGGACATCCTTCGCTCTTCGCCCTAGCAGGATGCGGAAGAACCCTGCGGGCTGCTCAAAAAGGTCCAGATGCGAGGCGGCGCCCGACGGCCGCACGCGAGGCGTACTCGCTGTACGTTGAGCGTGCGGCCGAGGGCGCCGTACCTCCGCAGATGGGCCTTTTTCAGCAGCCTGCTAGTCCTGGGGGATGGTCATGATGATCTGGGTCTCGCCGGCGGTCCTGAAGATGTTGGTGAAGCGCACCACCGAGGCCACGAGGCTCGGCTGGGCGCTCTCGTCGGCCCGCCAGGCGCCGAGCCCGGTGATGCCCCCCTCGAAGCCGGTGTCGATGGACTGCAGGCGGTAGCCCGCCGGCCCCCTGAACACCACGGCCAGGAGCCCTTCCTTCACGAGGTTCTGCGGGACGATGAGCTCCTCGATCCCGTCCCCGTCCAGGTCCACGGCCAGCGGCATGGGCTCGATCTTGTAGAACTTGCTCCGGCCCCCGCGCATGTCCTCGAGCACATGCTCGATGGTCAGGTAGCCCCCGCCCACGGCAGTCGAGGACCGCCACAGGTCCTCTCCCTCCGAGGAGATCTGCAGCCGATTGAACTCGTCCACGTGCGCCAGCACCCGCGTGCCCTTGCCCGAGATGTTCGAGAACGCCGCCCCCATGGGTCTGAAGCCGGTGGGCACACGCACGGGCTTCTCGACCACGAGACTCCCGTTCTGGACCACGACCTGGCTCGCCTGCCCGGCATTGAAGAGGCGCTCCGGGCTGTAGGCCTGGGACCACAGGGTTTGCTTGATCCCCTCGCCCCGGCCATCCACGGCGAAGAGGAAGGAGTCGATGCCCTCGGCGAGGTATCTCGGCTTGCCGTCCTTGACGGTGATGACGAAGGCGTTGACCCCGCTCTTGGGATGGAAGCGATTGCCCACGACCTCGAAGATCCCATCGCCGTCCAGATCAACGAGCTGGATCGAGATGATCCGCCCCGGCGCTCGCGCCGAGAAGGTCCAGTCGGCCTCGAGCCTCTGGCCGACGATGCGGTACTGGTAGACGCGCTCGCCGTCGCTCACCACCATGCGCGGGACCTTGTCCCTGGGCCCCACCGACACGTCCATGGCGAGGACGGGGAAGCCGAAGCGCGCGACCTCTCTGAGCGGGATCGTGGACTCGCCGGTGGAGTAGCTCCCGGCCTCGAGATCGCCGCCCAGGAGCCTCGCCAGCAGCGAGCGCTGCTTGGCCTGGGGCCGGTTGCCGTCTCGGCCGGAGGAGGAGAACTGGGTGGCGGATGAGGCGGCGCGGATGGAGGGCGGCACGAAGAACGCGGTGGAGATCGCCGGCTCGAGGGCGGGCAGGGAGAAGAAGCGCACCTCCATGAAGGGCCGGCTCTGGACGCGCTTGAAGTGGATGGCGAGCAGGTTCTCGACCTTGAAGCGCCGGGCCGCCTCCCTGACGCCCTTGCCCTGGAGGAACTCCTCGGCCTTGATGGCCTCCTGGGCCAGGAAGACATTGATGGCATCGCCCATGGTGACCTGGAAGCGGCCCGAGGCCGAGAGCCGCTCCACCAGCTCGTGGGTGGCCGCCTCGACGAGGCCCTCCCTGACCCCGCCCAGGAGGGGAAGCAGGACCAGCCTGATCTTCCCCGACGAGAGCCTGAAGCGATCGCCAGGCTTGACGTCGCTGCTCTCGGCGAGGGTGCCGAGGGAGAACGCCTCCTGAGCCTCGGTGACAGTCACGCGCCCCAGCCCCTGCTCGGCCCGGCCCAGCACCTGTCCCGTCTTCGGGTGCTTGATCTCGCGCCCCTCGCGGAAGAGGGCCAGCTCGAGCCCCGCCCGGGCGCCGTCCTTGCGCCCGGCGCTCAGGGTGGCCGACTGGCCCTGGACCTCGAGCACCTCCCCCTCGAGCCTGGGGAAGAGGTCCACGAGCTGGTTGACCAGCACGGTCAGCGGGACAGCGGGGCCCTGGGGGTCACTCTGCTGCTGGGCATGAGCCGGCGAGATCGCGAGGACGATCAGGAGGGCCAGCATCCCTCCGCGGAGCCTGCGTCGAGACACCACCCGGCTCAGTCCCTCTCGCCCGGGCCTTCGAGATTGGACCGATCGGCGCTCCGCCGCCTGTCCCACCCGACCACAGCCTTGAAGGTGGTGGGGCCCGGCGGGTGCTCCACGACGATATACACCCAGTCCCCGAAGGAGGGGTTCTCGTTCACCCCGACCACGGCCGCGATGCCCTCCAACAGCGCCGTGGAGCGGCTGAGGTAGCGCTCCCAGAGATTGCCCTTCTCCCCGTAGAAGCGGAGGAAGTGTAGCGGGTAGGAGACGGCAGCCGCGGGCCTCGGGCTGAAGGACACCGTGTACGGGATGTGGTACCTGAGGGAGCCCTTGCCCTTGAGCGCCAGGTGGATGACCTCCTGGTCCCGGCTCTGGGGCGGGGCGATGAGCCAGACGCTCCGCTCCCCGGGCTTGCCGTCCCACACCACTTCCTCCCAGCGCCTGCCGTTCTCGGCGGCCGTGACTTCCCCGCGCGCCGGGATCGCCTTGAAGCCCTGAGCCCACTCGGCCGGCATCGGCCGGAGGATCCTGTCATAGAGCAGGGCGCCCTTGGGAACCAATCCCCCGTCCAGAGAGCGCTCCAGCCTGTCCAGCGCCAGCTCGCCCTCGCCACGGCCGATCTTGCCGTCGAGGTAATGGGCGAAGCTGGTGTCGAAGAGGTTCGAGACCCGGAGACGATACTCCACGGCCGCGGACGGAGAGGCGGAGGAGAGCAGCAGGAGGAGCAACCCCAGGGCTGGTCTCACCATGCACTCGACTATAGCGCCCGGCCGAAGGTCAGGCAACCAATCGGAGCCCCCCGGGGGGGAATCGGAAAAGAGGCGGGGCATGGGAGACATCCCCATGCCCCGCCCCCACTACCCTTCTGCTGCCCTGAGGCTAGAAGCTGAAGCGCACCCGCGCGACGCCCGTGTAGACATCCTCGGCGCTCTGCCGCGTCAGCACGCCGTTGCGGACCTGGGAGGTGTCGAACACATCGCCCGCGAACATGTAGGCGCCCACCAGATCGAAGGTGAGGCCAGGGGCGAAGCGCCAGGTCAAGCCGAGATCGGTCTCGGTGCCGATATAGTTGGCATCCCCACGGCAGCCAGCGCCCTGCGGCGCGGCCGCGGAGTCGGCCGAGTGCGCGGCGCAGTTGAGCGTGGCCGCGAAGGTCCCGTCAGTGTCAACCGACCTGGCCGTCCACGCGGGCATCACGACCCCGTAGATGTCCAGCTGCGGGCTCACGCTGTAAGTCCCCTTGAAGCCGAACTGCTGGCGCCCATAGCGGTCCAGGCCAATGGCGGCGCCCATGCCGCGGATGGAGCCGTTGAAGTAGTCGATGCCGAGGGCCCAGATATTGCCCCAGCCGTCGGCACCGTAGGAGGTGTCAGTGTTGATCGGCTGGTAGTAGTTGGTGTCATTGCTGAGCTGGTCCATCGGCCGGTTACCCGAGGTGTACATGTACCGCGCCTCGAGGAGCACCGGGCCGATGCGATAGCCGGCCTTGATGTCGAAGAGCCAGGCCGAGATCTCCGACTCCCGGATCAGATCGGTGGTCCCGATCGGGAACGGGTTGTCGAGGTCCCGGGTGCCGAACTGATAGAAGAACGTCGGCTCGATGGAGATCGGCCCCGACCGCCAGCGCGAGTCGATCCCGATCGTGTGCCGGTACTCCTCGTGGGTGGCCACGCCGCCCGTGCCAACCGGCTTGGCCACGAAGGTCGGAAGCGTGCCAGGGATGCCGCCGACGGCCCCGCGGGAAATGCCGTTGGTGGCACCCTGGGCCCAGAGGAACGCGTAGGTGGGCCGGAGGTCGAGCCCCTTGATGGGCGTGACTTCCAGGCTCGTGATGATGGCGAAGTCGTCGCCGCGGACGAAGACGGTGGCGCCGGTGCCGCCTGTGCTGCCGCCGGTGACCTCTTCCTCGATCTGGACGTAGGTGAAGTGGCCCTTCACGTTGGGCGCGAAGGTCGTGACCAGGTCCACGCCGGCGAAGTCACCCGTGGCCAGCGTGGCGAGCTTGTAGGTCGTGGAGAACGGCTGGGCGCCGATCCGCATCCGCGTCGGGAAGGGGATCAGCGGAACATCGTACTCGACATACAGCCACTTGACCTCGATGGAGCCCTGGGTGTCGGTGTTGAGGTCGAAGCCGCTGGTGGTGGCCGCCCGCTGCGCCGTGCCGACTGCCGCGGCGCCCGTGACCACGTTGTTGTCGGAGCCGCTCACCTGGCCCCAGGCCGTGTCGATCTCGAGGCCCAGGACGCCGATGGCCTTGCCCACCTGGCCGGTGACGTCGAAGCGGCCGCGGTTTCTCGTGTACCACTCTTTGTCGCCGACCCGCGTGAAGTTCACGTCACGCAGGTTGTGGCTGGCCGAATTGACCGTGTCGATGAAGCCCGTGATCTTGAACGTCGGGGCCGGCGCTGCCGGTGCCTGGGCATAGACGCCTGGGGCCAGCATCCCGACGAGGGCGATCACGGCGAGAGCAAGGACGAAGATCCTTCTCATTACCGCCTCCTCATCTGTGGTTTCACTGCCTACGGTTGAGCCGACTGCCAGAATAGCGAGCTGTACGCGCAACCACGGTGCCACCGGCGGAACACGATGCGGCTACTTGCCCGGCCACCTCCTCTCTTGCAGGATCCCCCAGGTCAGCAGGGACACGCAGATCGCTCGCGACCGCCCCTCTTGTACCCCAGACCCGGGCGCCGCGTCAAGGAAAAAGGGTTTCTCGGGGCCTCTCCAGCGTCCCCCAGGAGCACAATGCTGGCAGGCACTTAGCCCCCCTCGCCGAGGGCCTTGAGCACCTCCACCGCGGAGCGGCCGATGATCGAGCCCGGATCCAGGTCGCGGGCGGTCCTGAGGGATGCCCTGGCCTCGTCCCGGCGGCCCTGCTCGACGAGGACCACCCCGAGCCAGTAATGCGGCGAGGAGCGCTTCGGCTCGAGCTGGATGGTCAGGCGGAAAGCCTCCTCAGCCTCCTTGAGCTTGCGCACGTTGAGATAGGCATAACCCATGTTGTGGTAGGCCACGTCAGGCGTCGAGTAGGTCGGCTGGGCCAGGGCTTTCCGGTACAGCGCGATGGCCTCCTCGAACCTGCCCTGCTCCGCGTGGGCGAGGCCCAGGTTGTGCTGGGCCTCGCCGTAGGTCGGCTCCAGCGCCACCGCCTTCTGGAACTGCTCCTGGGCTTCCGCCTTCCGGCCCAGGTCCAGGTTGACCACACCGAGGGCGTTCCGGTAGAGCGCATTGTCCGGGTCCAGCGAGACGGCTTCCTGGAGGGAGACGAGCCCCAGGGACACGCGCTTCTCGCTGAGGTTCTTGATCCCCTGCTCGTAGGCCGCGCGGGCCTGCAGGCGCTGCACCTGCTCGTCCACGGCCGAGCGACACCCCGCGAGGAGGAGGAGCGCCAGCACCACGGTGAGCCATGTCGCCGGAGGCCGCCGGCTTGACAGGGAGAATTTTCCCCTGTATCCGTTGAGTGCGTGCCTACCTACGAATACGAGTGTCAGGATTGCTCCAGGGTCTTCGAGGTGCGCCAGCGGATTTCCGAGCCGGCGCTGACGACCTGTGACGGGTGTGGCGGTCCGGTTCGCCGCCTCATCGGGGCAGCCACGTTCATCCTGAAGGGCAAGGGGTGGTACGTCACCGACTACCCCTCCGAGGCTCGGAAGAAAGCGATGAAATCCGAGTCATCATCGACACCCACCTCCGGAACCGACGCACAGTCTAGCACAGCGGCGAAGAGCGACTCCGCTTCTTCGGCCGTCCCGGCGCCGGGCAATGGCTCCTCGTCGAGCGCCGGCGCCTCTGGCAAGGCCGGCGCCAGCAAGGACTAGGCCCTCTTCGCCCGGACCGGGGTGCCGCGCCGGGCCCGCAGGACCGCCCGGGCGCTTCCCTCGCGCACGAAGATCTCCAGCCGTCCCTGGGAGCCGATGATGGGCGCCGGCATGCCCGGCTCTCCCTCGGCGTAGGAGGCCTTGGGGGGCCCGAGCCGCCGTTCCCCCACCTCGATCCCGACCGTGCCGCTCCCCGCCAGACGGACCAGCGCCTCCGTGGTGAGCGAGGTGATGAGATTGCCGAAGCGATCCTCCGCGATCACCTCACCCACGAGCGCGCCGTCCTCGAGCCGCGCCGTGGGGATCTCGAGGCGCACGGGGTCGAGCACGGCGGGACCGAAGCGATGCAGCGGGGCGCCGCGGGCCAGATGGGCCGCGGCGGGGGCGAAGACATCGCGCCCGTGGAAGGTCTGGCTCACCGGCATCAGCCGGTAGCCCTCCCCGGTGAGGGCCACGGCTGTCCAGCCTGGCGCCCGGAAGGCGAAGGTCAGGAGGCCGTTGTCGGGGCCGACGAAGCTATGCGCCCCGGCCTGGACCCCGAGCGCTCTCCGCGCACTCCCGACCCCGGGATCCACGACGGCCAGGTGGACAGTTCCCACGGGGAAGAAGGAAGCCGACGACTCGAGGGCGAGCTGGGCGCCGAGGATGTCCTGGGGGGCGATCTCATGGGTCAGATCCACCAGGCGCGCCTCGGGGCAGATGGCTAAGATCACGCCTTTCATCACCCCGACGAAGGGGTCGCGGAGCCCGAAGTCGGTGGTGAGCGTGATGATCGGGGGCACCGCCCGCTCCCCCGGTCAGCGGTCGCGGCCGACCACGAAGTCCGCGATGAGCGCCAGGGTCTCCCTGTCCTCGGAGTCGGCGAAGGGGCCGAGGTCCTCCTTGGCCATCTGGGCATAGGCCCGGGCGCGCTCGAGGGCGTAATCCACGCCCTCGTACCTGACCACCAGCGCCCGGATCTCCTCCACCTCGGCCGGGGAGGGGACACGGCTCCCGAGCGTCGCCTGGATCCGCTCGCGCTCGGCCGGCGCCGCGCGGTCCAGCGCGGCGATGAGCGGCAGGGTCCGCTTGCCCTCCTTGAGATCGGCGCCGATTGCCTTGCCCAGCCGCGCCTCGTCGGCGACGAAGTCGAGCGAGTCGTCGGCCAGCTGGAAGGCGATGCCGATATCGAGCCCGTAGCGGGTCAGCGCCTCGAGCCGCGCCCCGGCGGCCCCGCCCAGGAGCGCTCCGATGCGGCAGCAGGCCGAGATGAAGGAGGCCGTCTTCTGGGTGATGATCCGCAGGTAATCGGCCTCGGTGGTCGTGCCGTTCCGCTTCCGCTCCAGCTGGAGCACCTCCGCCTCGGTCATGGAGACGGTGGCGCGCGCCAGCGTGTCGAGGACGGCGGGGTCCCCGTCCCGGACCATCAGGGCGAAGGACTTGGAGTAGAGGTGGTCGCCCACGAGCACGGAGGCATCATCGCCCCAGCGCGCATTGGCCGAGGGCCGTCCCCGCCTGAGCGGCGCCTGGTCCACCACGTCGTCGTGGATGAGGGTGGCCGTGTGGAGCAGCTCCACCACGCACCCGAGCCTCACGGCGCGCGGCCCGGTGTAGCCCGCCAGTCGCGCCGCCATGAGCAGGAGGATGGGGCGCAGGCGCTTGCCCCCCGCGCCGGCGATGAACTCGCCCATCTCCCGGATCAGCCCCACCGGCGAATCGATCGCGCCGGCGATCTCCGCCTCGATGGCGGCCAGCTCGGGGCCGATGAGGAGCCCGACGCGCTCCTTGAGGAGCGTCTCGAGGGCGGTCGGCGACCTCGGGGCCTGGGGCGGCGCGGGGAGCGTCACCGGACGACGACCCGGTCCTTGATCTTGATTTCCGCGCCCTGGGACAGGCCCTGGACCTCGATCACGGAGAACTTCTCCCGGACCTCGGTGACCCGCCCCGCCGCCACCTCCTCGTCCAGCTCGCCGAGCAGTTCCCCGGTGATGGGATGGACGATCGGGATCTTGTCC
>MGBV01000027.1:9480-22179 GCA_001788415.1 Candidatus Rokubacteria bacterium GWC2_70_16
ATGCGCGCGGTGTCCACGAAGACCACGAAGCCGCGCTGCGACGCCGGCGCCGCCGCCGGGGTCGGAGGCGCCGGGGCGCCCGGGCCCCTTGGCCCGGGCGACAGCGCCGGCTCCCGGCCCTGGACAGGCTGGCGCTGCGGGTCCTCCACCTGGTAGGGCAGCTTCTGACGCGGGCTGATGCGCCCACCGCCAGGGGGCGAGCCGTACTTCGCCACGACTTCCGGCGGCGCCAGGAGCGAGGACTTGCCCAGCACCAGCGACTTGAGCGTGGTCGGGAGCTTGTCTTCCTCCACCCAGATGTACTCGGGCTCGCTGGCCACGTCCCCGAAGCGGGGGTTCCTGATCAGGAGCCACCTGGACTCGGCGCTCCTGATCTGCACGCTGGGATCGTTCTGCGCCGGCAGGCCGGCCAGCTCCCTGATGCTCACGCAGCCCGAGAGGAGCGCTGCCGAGGCGAGCAGGACGAGGCAGAGAGGTGTGGCCATTCCGAGACTCATCATCGAAGGAGCATAGCAGATCCGCGCCGGCTAGTCCTCCGAGCGGGGCTCCCAAGGGAAGCGCTGATCCGCGGCAGCGTCCGCCCGCGTGAGCGCCATCCGGCGCGAGAAGAGCGGCGTCCCGGTCACGGCCGAGATCCAGGTGACGTCGAGATAGGTCACCCCGCGCCGGTCCAGCAGCACGGGGATGAGCCAGCCGGCCACCTCCAGCGTCTTCCCCAGCGCCACGGCCTTCTCGGGCCGCACCAGCAGCTCCTCCACGCGCGCGCGCCGGCTGAGGAACAGCTCCTGGACGGCGGAGGGGTCCACGGTCTGGAAGCGCTTGGTCTGATCGAGCCCCAGCGCGATCATGAACGGGACGCGGCGCAGATCGGCCCGGACCTTCGTGAGGTCCACGGCCGCGACCACCGCCACCTTGATCCGGCCGCGCGTGATGCGGACCCCGTCCTCGGCCCGGACCCGCGGCGCCTTCTCGAGGGGGATGAACACCGCCTCGGAGAAGCGGGGGAGCACGCGCTGCACCTTGGCATAGCCGAGGATCTCCTCGAAGCGCCCCAGGGGCTTGTGGCTGAGCGGGTGGCGGAACACCTCGCCCTTGCGGAACACCGTGAACTCCTGCCCCGGCCCGACCCCGTCCTTCTGGGTGAGGTCCATGTACAGCCGGTCGCCGTCCACGGTCACCACGAGGCCCTCGATGGGGGGAAAGGCGCCGACCACCTCCTGGAGCATGAGCCCGAAGGTGGCGCCCACCTGGTCCGCCAGGCCCGCCCCCGCCGGCCCCGCCGCCAGCAGCAGCAGGCCCAGCGCCACGGAGATCCGCCACAACCCCACAGCTCCTCGCACCGCTACAGAGCCTTTCGGAACTCGCTAACTAACGCCGGGGCCCGGGGGGCGGGCCCCCCGGGCGCGCCCTGTGGCGAGCCGTGTCGCGTTGCTCCGCTCCGGGCGGGGCGAGCGCGCGATCGCGGAACGACAGCCCTCGCGCCGCCCCCTCTGGGGGATGGGGGGTCGCGCTCGGCCCGCCCGAGCGAGCATCGGCGTACAGGCGAGCCACTCTGGGCGCGCCCGGGGGGCCCGCCCCCCGAGCCCCGGCGCCTCGCGGTCAAGGGAGTCCGCGAGAGGCATCAGAAGACCACCGAGGGCTGATGGACGCCGAACACCCCGCGCAGCGTGGCGCAGATCTCGCCGAGGGTCACGGAGGCCTTCACCGCGTCCAGCATGAGCGGCACGAGATTGCCCCGGCCGCGTGCCGCCCTGTCGATCGCCTCCAGCCCCCGCGCGGCGCGGTCCCCGTCGCGCGTCCGGCGGAGCCGCTCGAGCCCTTCGGCCATGGCGGAGGCCACCTCGGGATTGACCTGGAAGAGGTTGGCCGGAGGCGGCTCGTCGCTGACGAAGTCGTTGACCCCCACGACGACGCGGGCCTTGCTCTCGATCTCCTGCTGGTAGCGGTAGGCGGCTTCCTGGATCTCCCGCTGCATGAAGGGAATCGCGCTCACCGCCCCGCCCAGGCCGTCGATCTTGGCGATGTAGGTCTCGGCCTCCTCCTCGACCTGGCGGGTCAGCCGCTCGACGGCGTAGGAGCCGCCCAGCGGGTCGGCGGTGTCGGCCACGCCGGACTCGTAGGCGAGGATCTGCTGGGTGCGGAGGGCGATCCGCACGGCCTGCTCGGTCGGCAGGGAAAGGGCCTCGTCCATGGAGTTGGTGTGCAGCGACTGGCAGCCTCCGAGGACCGCCGCCAGGGCCTGCAGCGTCACCCGCACGATGTTGTTCTGGGGCTGCTGCGCGGTGAGCATGCTGCCCGCCGTCTGGACGTGGAAGCGGAGCGTGAGCGACCGCGGGTCGCGGGCGGCGAAGCGGTCGCGCATGATGCGCGCCCACAGCCGCCGGGCCGCGCGGTACTTCGCCACCTCCTCGAGGAGGTGGTTGTGGGCGTTGAAGAAGAAGGAGAGCTGGGGCGCGAACTCGTCCACGCCGAGCCCGGCCTCGAGCGCGGCCGTGACGTAGGCGATGCCGTTGCCCAGCGTGAAGCCCACCTCCTGGGCCGCCGTGCCCCCGGCCTCGCGCATGTGGTAGCCCGAGATGGAGATGGTGTTCCACCGGGGCACCCGGTCCTTGCAGAAGGCGAAGGTGTCCGTGATGAGGCGCATGGAGGGCGCGGGCGGGAAGATGTAGGTGCCGCGCGCGACGTACTCCTTGAGGATGTCGTTCTGCACCGTTCCCGACAGCCGGTGGGCCGCCACGCCTTGGCGCTCGCCGACGGCGATGTAGAGGCAGAGGAGGATCGCGGCGGTGGAGTTGATCGTCATGGAGGTGGACACGCGGTCCAGCGGGATGGCGTCGAACAGCGCCAGCATGTCCTCGAGGCTCGAGATGGCCACCCCGACCTTCCCCGCCTCGGTGCGCGCCATGGCGTGGTCGGCGTCGTAGCCCATCTGGGTCGGCAGGTCGAAGGCCACGCTGAGCCCGGTCTGCCCCTGCTCGAGCAGGTACCGGTAGCGGCCGTTCGTCTCGGCGGCCGACCCGAAGCCGGCGTACTGGCGCATGGTCCAGAAGCGCCCGCGGTACATGCTGGGCTGCGCCCCGCGCGTGTACGGCGGCTCGCCGGGGAAGCCCAGGTCGCGCAGGTAGTCGAGACCCGCCGTGTCGGCCGGCGTGCAGAGCGGCGGGAGCGGCACGCCGCTGGAGGTGGCGAAGAGGCCGGGCCTCTCCGGGGCCTTCCCGAGCGCCGGCTTGAGCGTCCGGGACTCCCAGCCGCGCCGCGCCGCCTCGATCTCCCCCTGGGCCTCCGGCGTCAGGTCGGGCGGGGTCATAGCGGGATGTTCCCGTGCTTCTTCGGCGGGTTCTGGTCCCGCTTGGTGCGCAGCACCTCCAGCGCCTGGATCAGCTTGCGCCGGGTGTCCCTGGGCTCGATCACCTCGTCCACGTAGCCGCGCTCGGCGGCGGCGTAGGGGTTGGCGAACTTCTCGCGGTACTCGCGCGTCTTCGCCTCCTTCAGCGCCGCCGGATCCGCCGCCGCGTCCATCTCGCGCTTGTAGAGGATGCTCACCGCCCCGTCCGGGCCCATCACGGCGATCTCGGCCGTGGGGTAGGCGAAGTTGGCGTCGCCCCGGATGTGCTTGGACGACATGACGTCGTACGCGCCGCCATAGGCCTTGCGCGTGATCACCGTCAGCTTGGGCACCGTCGCCTCGCAGAAGGCGTAGAGCAGCTTGGCGCCGTGCTTGATGATGCCGCCGTATTCCTGCGCCGTCCCGGGGAGGAAGCCCGGCACGTCTACGAGGGTGACGAGCGGGATGTTGAAGCAGTCGCAGAAGCGGACGAAGCGCGCGGCCTTGAGCGAGGCGCTGATGTCGAGGCAGCCCGCCAGGTGCGCCGGCTGGTTGGCGACCACGCCCACGGGGCGGCCGCCGAGCCGCCCGAAGCCGATGACGATGTTCGGGGCGTAGTCGGCCTGGACCTCGAAGAAGTACCGGTCGTCCAGCACGGGGCGCACGATGTCCTTGATGTCGTAGGGCTTGTTCGGCTGCTCCGGCACCGCCGACTGCAGCTCCTCGTCCACCCGGTCGGGCGGGTCCAGCGACTGTCTGACGGGCGGGTCCTCCAGGTTGTTCTGCGGGAGGAACGACATCAGCTCGCGGATCAGCGCGAGGCACTCGTCCTCGCCCTCGGCGGCGAAGTGGGCCACGCCCGAGGTGCCCCCGTGGGTCGCGGCCCCGCCCAGCTCCTCGAAGGACACCTCCTCGTGGGTCACCGCCTTGATGACGTCTGGACCGGTGACGAACATGTACGAGGAGTGCTTGACCATGAACACGAAGTCGGTGATGGCCGGGGAGTACACGGCCCCGCCCGCGCACGGCCCCATGATGGCCGAGATCTGGGGAATGACGCCCGAGGCGAGCGTGTTGCGCAGGAAGATGTCCGCGTAGCCCGCCAGCGAGACCACGCCCTCCTGGATCCGCGCGCCCCCCGAGTCGTTGAGGCCGATGACGGGCACGCCGGTCTTCATGGCCAGATCCATGATCTTGCAGATCTTGCGGGCATAGGCCTCGGACAGCGAGCCCCCGAACACGGTGAAGTCCTGGGCGAAGACGTAGACCGGGCGGCCGTTGATGCGGCCGGAGCCGGCGACCACCCCGTCGCCGGGAATGCGCTGGGCGTCCATGCCAAAGTCGTGGCTCTGGTGGACGACCAGCTTGTCCACCTCGGAGAAGGAGCCCTTGTCCAGCAGGAGCTCGAGCCGCTCGCGCGCCGTCTTCTTCCCGGCGCGGTGCTGGCGCTCGATGCGCTCGGGGCCGCCGCCCAGATCGGCCAGCTGGTTGCGGCGCCGCAGTTCGTCGAAGCGGTTCTCGAGGGGCATCGGCAGCCGGCTCCTTCCTCGTCACGGCGGGCGGGTGTGCTCGATGGCAGCAGTATAGGGATCACCCGCGGGGAAAGTCAATGAATGCGCGGCTTTTCCGTTCCGCCCGGTTGACTTGCACGACAGCCCTCTGCCATACTCGGGGCGCCATGGATCCCCTCGCCCAGATCGTCGTCGTCGTCTGCGTCGTGGCCGTCGCCGCGGCGCTCGTGTCCGCCCTCCTGACGGTCAAGAAGACGGCCGCGCGCGCGGAGAGTGTGCTCCACCTCCTGGAGCGCGAGATCCGCCCCATGGCCAGCCAGATCGGGGCCCTGGCCGAGGAGCTCCGCGGCCTGTCCCGGCAGGCGACCCGGGAACTCGAGCGCATCGGTGTCGTCATCCGTCGCGCCGAGGAGATCTCGGCGAAGCTCGTGAAGGTGGCCGGTGTGCTGGGCGGCATCAGCCGGGTCGGGCAGATCGCCGGGATCGCGGCGGGGGTGAAGAGGGGGCTTGACGTCTTCGTCTCACGGCTGCGGAAGAGGGATCTCTAGACGGAGCGGGGATCCCGAGGAGGACAGGCACATGTCGGAGGGACGTGGTTCTGACGCCGCGGGATATCTCGGCTGGTTCTTCCTCGGCACCATCGCCGGGGCCGCGGCCGCCCTGCTGCTGACGCCGAAGACCGGACGGGAGGCGCGCGAGCTCCTGACCGAGCACGGCGGCGACGTCTTGAAGAAAGCGCAGGAGGCGGCCGGGGAGGCCCAGGTCAAGGCCGGGGACCTGCTCGGCAAGGGGCGCGAGTACGTCGAGCAGCAGACGGGCCGTCTCGTCTCCGCGTTCGAGGCCGGGAAGGCGGCCATGCGCGAGGAGATGGGCCAGGAGCGGAGCGAAGGCTAGGCCGCGTGGAGCCCGGTCAGCGGCGGAAGTCGGCCCGCGTGGGAAGGATGCGGTCGGCGATCAGGTTGCGCATCATCTCCACCGTGCCGCCCCCGATGGCGAACATCCGGGCATCGCGCGCCATGCGCTCCAGCGGCAGCCCGCGGCCGTAGCCCGCCGCCCCGTGGATCTGCAGCGCCTGGCCGGTGACCTCCTGCGCCATCTCCGCCGCAAAGGTCTTGGCCTTCGCCGACTGGAGCGGCTCCGGGAACCCCTCCACGTCCGTGCAGGCGGCGCGATGGATGAGGAGGCGCGCGGCGTCCAGCTTGATGGCCATGTCCGCCAGCTTCCAGCGGATGCCCTGGAAGTCGGCGATGGGGCGCCCGAACTGGCGGCGCCCTTGCGCAAAGGCGAGCGCCAGCTCGTAGGCCCCCTGGGCGATCCCCAGCGCCACGGTCGCCGCGCCGAGCCGCTGGCTGTTGTAGGCGCGCATGAGCTTCTTGAAGCCGTCGGGCGGCCCGGCGAGGACCTGCTCGCGCGGCACGCGGCAGCGGTCGAAGTGGAGCCGCCCTTCGGGGATCCCGCGCAAGCCCATGGTCCGGTCGCGCTCCCCGATGCGGAACCCGGCGCTGTCGCGCTCGACCAGCACCCCGCCGATGCCGGCCGCGCCGGGCGCCGCGCCGAGGCGGCAGTAGACGAGGTACAGGCGCGAGGTGCCCGCCCCGGTGATCCAGCGCTTCTCTCCCGTGAGGGCATAGCCCTCGGGGCTCTCGTCGGCCCGGGTCACGAGGTCGGTGGCGGCCGAGCCCGCCTCCGGCTCGGTGATGGCGATGGCGGGCTTCTCGCCCTCCAGCACCCAGGGGAAGTAGCGCCGCTTCTGCGCCTCGGTCCCGTAGACGGTGAGCGCGCCCACGACGCCCAGGCTTCCCTCGACCACGATCCGCGCCGTGACGCCGCAGACACGCGCAATCTCCTCCACCACGAGGAGCACGTCGAGGACCGAGCCGCCCGGCCCGCCGTACGGCCGGGGGATCGTGATCCCCATGAAGCCCGCCCGCACGAGGTCCTTGACGTTGTCCCACGGGTAGGCTTCTTCGTCGTCCCAGCGGGCGGCGCGGCCGCGGAAGACGCCGTCGGCCAGCTCCCGGGCCCGGGCCTGGAGCTCTCGCTGCTCGGCGCTGAGCGTGAAGTCCATCGCCTAATGCCTCTTGCGGATTCCCGTTACGCCGGGGGCCGGCAGGCGGGGGCGAACAATGGCGAAGTCCATTGGGCCGGCACTACATGTGGATGGCCTGTCCGAGGGCCGCCAGCGTCGCCTCCAGCGCGGCCTCGGAGAGCGTGGGGTGGGCGTGGATCGTGTGGACGATGTCCTCCAGCGTGGCCTCGAGCGTCCGCCCCACCGCGAACTCGTGGATCAACTCGGTGGCCTCGGGCCCGACGATGTGCACGCCGAGCAGCTCGCCCGACCCCTTGTCGGCCACGACCTTCAGGAAGCCCTCGGCCTCCCCCATTGCCACGGCCTTGCCGTTGGCCGTGAAGGGGAAGCGGCCCACGGCGATCTCGCGCGCGCTTTGCCGGGCGCGCGCCTCGCTCTGGCCGATGGAGGCCACCTGGGGGCGGCAGTAGGTGCAGGACGGCACATTGTCGTAGTCCACCGGACGGGGCGCGCGCCCGGCGATGGCCTCGGCCGCCACCACGCCCTCGGCCATGGCCTTGTGGGCCAGGAGCTGCCGGCCGGCCATGTCGCCGATGGCATAGATGCCCTTGACGGAGGTCTCCATCGTGGGGGAGACCTGGACGAAGCCGCGCTCCATGGAGAGGCCCAGCGCCTCGAGCCCGAGGCTGCCGGTGCGCGCCGCCCGGCCCACCGCCACCAGGACCTGCGCGGCCCGGAGCCTCTCCGTCTTGCCGTCCGCCTCCATCTCCACGGCCACCCCGTCCGCCCCGGGGGTCACCGCCTTCACGCTGACCCCGGTGCGAAGGGTGATGCCCCGGCGGGCGAAGAGGCGGGCGACCTGGGTCGAGACCTCCTCGTCCTCGATGGGGAGCACGCGCGGCAGGGCCTCGAGCACGGTGACCTCCACGCCGTAGGCGGCGTAGATGTCGGCGAACTCCATGCCCACGGCGCCGGCCCCGATGACGACCAGCGCGGCGGGCTTCGTCTCGTTCCTGACGGCGCCATTGGAGGAGATCACGACCGTCTCGTCGATGGTCACGCCGGGGAGCGACTTGGGCTCGGAGCCGGTGGCGAGGATCACGGCGCGGCCGGCCTCGAGGCTCTGCGTGCCGTCCTGGCTCGCGACCTCGACCAGGTTGCGTCCCGTGAGGACACCCCGCCCCCGAACGAGCGTGATCTTGTTCTTGCGGAGGAGGAACTCGACGCCCTTGGCCATGCGGTCGGCCACGCGGCGCGAGCGCTGGATCGCCTGGGCGTAGTCGGCCTTCCAGTCGCCCAGCGTGATCCCGAACTCGGCCGCGCGCCCGAGCAGGCTCACCACCTCGGCGTTGCGGAGGAGCGCCTTGGTGGGGATGCACCCCCAGTTGAGGCACACGCCTCCCGGACGGTCGTCCTCCACCGCGGCGACGGAGAGGCCCAGCTGGGCGCAGCGGATGGCGGAGACGTAGCCGCCGGGTCCGGTGCCCACGACGACGACGTCGAACGTCTGGGCGGGCGGCACGGCGCTACACCAGTAGCCGGAGCGGCTCTTCCAGGAGCCGCTTCACGTCCTGGAGGAAGCGCGCGCCCGTGGCACCGTCGATCACGCGGTGGTCGCAGGAGAGCGTCATCCGCATGCGCTTCCCGACGCGGAGCTGGCCGCCGTCAGCCACGGGCTTCTCGATCACCGAGCCCACGGCCAGGATCGCCCCCTCGGGCGGGTTGATGATGGCGGCGAACTCCTCCACGTCGAACATGCCGAGGTTCGAGATGGAGAATGTCGCGCCGGAGAGCTCCGGGACCCTGAGCTTCCCGATCCGCGCGCGCTCGGCCAGGTCGCGCGACTCCGCGGCGATCTGGGCCAGCGGCTTCACGTCACAGTCGCGCAGCACGGGGGTGATGAGCCCACCCTCGAGAGCCACGGCGACGCCGATGTGGACGCGATGGTGGACGCGGACGGCCTGGCCCTGGAAGGAGGCGTTGACGGCCGGGTGCCGGGAGAGCGCCAGCGCGCAGGCCCGGATCACGAGGTCGGTCACCGACACCCGCGCGCTGCTCTCGAGCGCATTGAGTTCCTCCCGGAGCGCCCAGGCGCGGTCCATGGCCACCTCCGAGGTCACGTAGAAATGCGGCACGGGCCCCTTGGACAGCGGCATGCGCCTGGCGATGGCGGCGCGCATCGAGGTGAGCGGGATGTCCTCGAACTCGACTCCAGGCCGCGACGGAACGCTGAATGCAGGCCGCGCCGCGGCGGGGGGCGCCGCCGGCGCCGCGGGCGCGACGGGGGCTACGGGCGCGACGGGCGCGGGCGCCGCCGGGGCCGCCGCGAGCGCCGTTTCCACGTCGCGCCTGACGATACGGCCGCCGGGGCCCGTCCCCTGCAAGCCCCTCAGGTCCACGCCGGACTGGGCCGCGATCTTCTTGGCCAGCGGCGAGGCCTTCACCCGTCCGCCGCTCGGGGGAGCCGCCACGGCCTGGCCCCCTCCCCCGACATGCGAGATCTCGGCGCCCATGGAGACCACCGCCATGGTCTCGGGCGCGGACTTGTAGGCCTCCTCCACGGGCAGCGCACGAGTCGGAGCCTCGGCAGGGGGCGCCGCGGCCGGGGCCTTCGGCAGGTCCGCCGCGACGCCGCCGATGTCGTCGGCCGGGTCCGCGATGACCCCGATGACCTGGCCCACCGGGACTTGCCCGCCGTCCGGCACGATGATCTTCCGGAGGAGTCCGGAGCCGAATGCCTCGATCTCGACATTGGCCTTATCGGTCTCGATCTCGGCGATGACATCGCCGCCCTTGACGGGCTCGCCCTCCCGCTTGAGCCACTTGACGACCTTGCCCTGCTCCATGGCCTCGGACAACTTGGGCATCAGCACTCGGGTGATCATGCGTCACAGACCTTTCGGATGGCCGCCGCGATCTTGGCCTTCGAGGGGGTCTTGAGCAGCTCGAGGTTGCGCGCGTAGGGCATCGGGGCGTTCTCGCCGGTGACCCGCTCGACGGGCGCGTCGAGATCGTCGAAGGCCTGCTCCGTGATGAAAGAGGCGATCTCCGACCCCATGCCGGCGAAGCCCGCGCCGGCCTCGATCACCACCGCCCTGTGGGTTCTCCTGACCGAGGCGACGATGGTCCGGGTGTCCATGGGGCGCAGCGTGCGCGGGTCCACCACCTCCACCGAGATGCCCTCCCCGGCCAGCTCCCCGGCAACCTCCAGGGCCCGGTACATCATGCCCATGTAGGCGACGACGGTCACATCCGTCCCCTCCCGCCTGACGACGGCCTGGCCCAGCGGCACGGTGAACTCCGGGTCCTCCGGCACCTCGCCCTTGACGGCGTAGAGCGTCTCGGCCTCGATGAAGATCACCGGGTTGTCGTCCCGGATGGCGGACTTGAGCAGCCCCTTGGCGTCGGCCGGCGTGCTGGGACGCACCACCTTGAGCCCGGGCACGTGGTAGAAGTAGGTCTCCATGCTCTGGGAATGCTGGGCGGCGAGCTGCCCCGCCGGTCCCCCGGGCCCTCGCACGACGATGGGGACGCTGTACTGCCCCCCCGACATGTAGAGCATCTTGGCCGCCGTGTTGACGATCTGATCGAGGGCCAGGATGGCGAAGTTGAACGTCATCATCTCGACGACCGGGCGCAGCCCGAGCATCGCCGCGCCGACGCCGACGCCGGTGAAGCCGGACTCGCAGATGGGCGTGTCGACCACCCGCTTCTCCCCGAACTCCTTGAGCAGACCCTGCGTCACCTTGTAGGCCCCCTCGTAGAGCCCCACCTCCTCCCCCATGACGAACACGCGGGGATCGCGGCGCATCTCCTCGCGGAGCGCCAGGTTCAGGGCCTCGCGGTAGGTCATGACGGCCACGGCCCTAGTCCTTGTAGACGTCGGTGAGGAGCCACTCGTCCGGCGGCGGCGGGGAGGCCTCGGCGAAGGCCACGGCCGCGTCCACGCCGTCGGCGGCCTCGCGCTCGACGGCCGCGAGATCGGCCTCGGAGAGCACCCCGTCCTTGAGGCAGCGGGCGGCGAGGAGCGCGATGGGCTCGCGCAGCTTCTCCCGCTCCACCTCCTCGCGGGTGCGGTAGACGGCGCCTGCCGGATCGCGCATGGAGTGGCCGCGGAAGCGGTAGGTGCGCGCCTCGATCAGCGCCGGCGTCTTGTCGCGCCGCGCCCGCTCCACCGCCCGCCCCACGCACTCCCGGACGGCCAGCACGTCCATGCCGTCCACGGCCTCCCCGGGGATGCCGTACGTCTCCGCGAAGCGCCAGATCTCCGTCTGGGCCAGCGCCCGGTGGATGGCCGTGCCCATGGCGTAGCGGTTGTTCTCGCAGATGTAGAGGACGGGCAGGTTCCACAGGGCGACCAGGTTCATGGCCTCGTGGAACTCCCCCTCGGGCACCGCGCCGTCGCCGAAGAAGCAGAGCACGACCTGATCCCCGCCCTGGTAGTTGACGGCGAAGCCGGCGCCCGCGGCCAGCGGCAGGTGCGCCCCCACGATGCCGTGGCCGCCGAGGAAGTTGACGCTCTTGTCGAACAGGTGCATGGAGCCGCCCTTGCCCTTGCTGAGGCCGTCGCGGCGGCCGAAGAGCTCGGCCATGACCCGGCGGGGATCCGACCCCTTCGCGAGGCAGTGGCCGTGCTCGCGATAGGAAGACACCACGTAATCGTCCGGACGCAGGGTCGAGATCGCCCCCACCGCCACCGCCTCCTGGCCGATGTAGAGGTGGAGGAAGCCGCCGATCTTGCCGAGGGCGTACATCTCGGCCGCCTTCTCCTCGAAGCGCCGGATCAGCGCCATCCGGCCGAGGAGCCGCCGCGCCAGGGCCGCATCGAGCCGCGGGAGGAGGATCGTGGTCTTCGCCTGGGCCATGGACAGCCCCTACCAGCGCATCAGGCTCAGCTCGTCCACCGAGAGGCGGCGCCGCATCCGGAAGATCGAGACGATGATCGCGAGCCCCACCGCCACCTCGGCGGCCGCCACGCACATGACGAAGAACACGAGCGCCTGCCCCTGCGCCGTGCCGTGGCGCTGGCCGAAGGCGACGAGGGCCAGGTTCGCCGCGTTGAGCATCAGCTCGATGGCCATGAAGATCACCAGTGGGTTGCGCCGGATCAGCACGCCCACCACGCCGATGACGAACAGCACCGCCGACAGGGCCACGTAATGGGACTCGGGCACCATCCTAGGCCTTTCGCTTGGTGAGAGCCATCACACCGATCAGGGCCGCGAGGAGGAGGAACGACGTCACCTCGAAGGGGAAGAGGTAGTCGGTGAACAGGAGCCGGCCCACCGCCTCCACCCCACCCGCCACCGTCGCCGGCCTCCGGGGCGTGGTGAACACGGTGGAGCGGAGCACGAGGGCGATCTCCAGCGCCAGGAATCCTCCGAGCGGGACCGCGAGCCAGCGCTGGGCCCGCAGCGGGTCCGGCCCCGTCTCCTCCCTGCCCGGGATCAGCACCATGATGGCGAAGACGAACAGCACGGCGATGGCGCCGGCGTAGACGATGACCTGCGCCGCCGCCAGGAACTCGGCGTGCATCATCAGGTACAGCGCCGCCACGCCGCCGAGGTTGACGACCAGGAACAGCGCCCCGTGGATGGGATTCCTGCGCACCACGAGCCCCACGGCGGAGCCCACCACCAGCGCCGCCAGGATCCAGAACGCGATCACGCTGCCCATGTCACGCCGCCTCGCTCGGCCCGGGCGCTCCCGGGAGCCGGTCGGCGGGGATCGGCACGGGAGAGGTGGGCGCCCCGTCCGCCTTGGCCGGCTCCAGAACCAGCAGCATCTCCTTGGTGTAGATCATCCCGCCGCGGCTGTAAGAGGCGAACTCGAGG
>MGBV01000028.1:0-388 GCA_001788415.1 Candidatus Rokubacteria bacterium GWC2_70_16
GCGGCCCACTCCTCGGCGGAGCGCACCATGCCGGCGCACAGGCCCGCCTCGGCGAGCGCCTCCTCGAGGGCGGCTGCCTGCCCCCGGAGGATGGCGGCGCCCACAGCCTCGCGGGAGGCCTCGCAGCCGAGGACGCGGAGGACACCGTCCCGATGATGGGGGAAGTTGCAGTGCAGCTGCATCCACCGCTCGTCGCCGGCGCGATAGAAGCCCGAGAGCGGGCTCCAGGGGTCAGGGGGCGCCTGGCCGTCCACGCGCAGGTAGCGCTCGGAGCGGAAGGCGGCCGCCGCGGCGCGGATCTCCACGCTCACCGGCTGCGCGCGCCCCGTCCTGAGCCGCCAGCACTCCGCCGCCGCCAGCGCAGAGGCACCGATGCTCGCCAGCGCGG
>MGBV01000028.1:462-2027 GCA_001788415.1 Candidatus Rokubacteria bacterium GWC2_70_16
GCGCAGCCGGCGGCCTGCCAGAGCCCCGCCAGCACGGTGGCCGCATCGCTCATTCCCGATCGCCGGGGACCCGGCACGCCATCACTGCATCCTGAACCCGCCGCAGACGTTGACGGCCTGGCCGGTGATCGCGGAGGCGGCCTCTGAGGCGAGGAAGAGCACCGCCTCGGCGACCTCCTCGGAGGTCGGCATCCGCCTGAGCGGGATGTCCTTGACGAACCACTGGCTCGCCTCCTCGAAGGACTTCCCCTCGGCCTGGGCGCGCGCGGCGATGACCTGGTCGATGCGCTCGCCCTGGATGGGCCCGGGCACCACCGCGTTGACCCGGATCCCGTAGGGCCCGAGCTCGGCTGCCAGCGAGTGGCTGAGGCCGATCATCCCCCACTTGGAGGCCGCGTAGGGCGTCCGCAAGGGGTAGCCGATGCGCCCGGCCACTGAGGCGATGTTGACGATGCTGCCGCGCTTCCGCTCGATCATGACGCCCGAGACGTGCGTGGCGCAGTAGAAGGCCCCGCTCAGGTTGATCGCGAGGGTCTCCTGCCACTCGCCCGGCGCGATGTCGCGCGCGAGCTTCGTCGGCCCGGCGATGCCCGCGTTGTTCACGAGCACGTCGATGCCGCCGTAGCGGGCGAGGGCGGCCCGGGCCATGGCCGCCACGTCCGGCTCCGACGAGACATCCGTCACCACGACGAGGGGCTTCGTGCCGAGCGCCGTGAGCTCGGCGGCCACCGCCTCGAGCTTGTCCCTCGAGCGCGCCGCCAGGACGACGTTGGCCCCCCGGCGCCCGAAGCCGAGTGCAATGGCCCGGCCGATGCCGTAGCCGGCGCCCGTGACGATGACGGTCTGGCCCTTGAACCCCATGGCCCGCCCCCCTAGCAGGCTGCTGAAAAAGGCCCATCTGCTTCGTTGGTGCCCTCGGCCGCACGCTCAACGTACAGAGAGTACGCCTCGCGTGCGGCCGTCGGGCGCCGCCTCGCATCTGGACCTTCTTGAGCAGCCTGCGAGTTTCTCAGCAACCCGCTAGTGAGCGGCGATGGCCGCGATCTCCACCAGGTACTTGGGCGCGGCCAGCCGCGCCTCCACCGTGGCGCGCGCCGGCGGGTTCGCGCGATCGAGCCAGGCGTCCCACGCCGCGTTCATCTCGTCGTAGGTGCCGATATTGGCGAGCCACACCGTGGCCGAGAGGAGCCTGGACTTGTCGGTGCCCGCCGCGGCCAGGAGCCCGTCGATCTTCTTCAGGATCTGCTCGGTCTGGCCCTTCACCCCCGCCGACGGGTCGGGGGCGACCTGGCCCGCCAGGTACACCGTGTCGCCGTGGACCACCGCTGCGCTCAGCCGCTGGCCGACTTCCAGGCGCGTGATGCTCATCCCTGTCTCCTTTCGTTCCCGCGCTCAGTCGCGGGCATGGTGCTCCAGGATGAATCCGGCAATGCTGTGGCGCGAGGGCCCCGCGGGCAGCCGGTCACCGGGGAACCAGCGCGCGTCCTCGAGCTCGGCCCGCTCCACGCTGACCTCGCCCCCCGCGTACTGCGCCACGAAGCCCACCATGAGCTGGCTCGGGAAGG
>MGBV01000028.1:2050-18441 GCA_001788415.1 Candidatus Rokubacteria bacterium GWC2_70_16
CCACGCCCACTTCCTCCCTCACCTCGCGCGCCACCGCCCCCTCCAGCGATTCGCCGTTGTCCACGAAGCCGGCCACCAGCGCGTACCGCCCGGGCGCCCACTCCTTCTTGCGCGCGAGGAGACAGCGGTCGCCGTCCCGCACCAGCACGATGACGGCGGGGTGCAGATGCGGGTAATGCTCGTAGCGGCAGCGCGGGCAGCGCTTGCCCCACTCCCCCGCGATCCGGGTCATGCTCTCGCCGCAGCGCGGGCAGTGCCCGCTCGTCTGCTCCCACCACAGGGCCTGCATGGCCATGCCGCCCAGCGAGAGGAGTTCATCGGGCAGCCGCGAGCCGCGCATGGGCAGGAGCGTCTCGCGGTGGAGGCCCGCCGGCACCGCCGCCTCGGGCGGCAAGGACGCCGCCCAGCACGGCGCGCCCTGCCAGGTGCCGAGCCAGAACGGCGAGCCGAGGGCGCCCGCGAGATCCCGCGGCAGCAAGCCTGCCAACAGCCGGAAGCCGTCGCCCTCGGGGACGACGATCAGGCCCTGGTCCTGGACGATGAGCCACTGCCCCTCGGGGGCGGGCGGCATCGCCCCGCGCTTGGCAGGCTCGAAGGCCGGGCCCAGGCAGTCGCGGTTGAAGGGCAGGTACACCGTCAGCGGCGTGGTCATGGCAGGACCCAGGGCATCTCGACGCGCGCCCGCTCCTCGAAGGCCGCGATGGCCTCCGCGTGGCCGAGGCTCAGCGCGATCTCGTCCTGGCCGCGGAGCAGGCACTCCTTGCGGAACGGGTCCACGCTGAATTCGTGGCGCACGCCGTCGGGGCCGGTCACGGTCTGCGAGGGCAGGTCCACGACCATGCTGGCGCCCGGGCGCTCGTGGAGCTGCCGCCTGATCCCCGCCACGACATCCGGCGGGAGCACGACGGGCAGGGTACCGTTCTGCCCGCAGTTGCCGAAGAAGATGTCGCCGAAGGAGGGGGCGACGAAGGCGCGGAAGCCCCAGGCGTGGAGCGCCCAGACGGCGTGCTCCCGCGAGGAGCCGCAGCCGAAGTTCTCCGCGGCCACGAGGATGCGAGCGCCCCGGTAGGGCGCCTGGTTCAGGACGAAGTCCGGCCGCTCGGCGCCGCCCGCGTCGAAGCGCATGTCGTGGAAGCAGTAGCGCTCGTACCCCGGGCCCCGGGGCTTGTGCAGGAAGCGCGCCGGGATGATCCGGTCCGTGTCCACATTGGGCAGCGGGAGCGGCGCGGCGACGGCCTCGAGCCGGACGAAGGGCTCCACCTCAACCCCCTTCCGCCGCGGGGCCGAGGGTCCGCACGTCAGTCAGGCGCCCCGTCACGGCGGCGGCGGCAGCCATGGCCGGGCTCATCAGGTGCGTGCGCACGCCCTGGCCCTGGCGCCCCTCGAAGTTGCGGTTGCTGGTGGAGGCGCAGCGCTCGCCCGCGCGGCCCAGATCGCCGTTCATCCCCACGCACATGGAGCAGCCCGGCTCCCGCCACTCGAAGCCGGCGGCCCTGAAGATCCGGTCGAGCCCCTCGGCCTCGGCCGCGCGCTTGATCAGCCCCGAGCCCGGCACGACCATGGCGGGGACAACCGCCCGGCGCCCCCTGGCCACCGCCGCGGACGCCCGCAGGTCCTCCAGCCGGCTATTGGTGCAGGAGCCGATGAAGACCCGGTCCACGGGCACCTCCATGAGCCGCGTGCCGGGGGTGAGGCCCATGTAGTGGAGCGCCCGCTCCATGCTCGCCCGACGGACGGCGTCGCCGGCCGCGGCGGGATCGGGGATGTGCCCCGTGATGGGCAGCGCGTCCTGCGGGCTCGTGCCCCAGGTCACCATGGGCGCGATCTCCCGCGCGTCCAGCCCCATCTCGCGGTCGAACGCCGCATCGGGGTCCGAGGGCAGCGTCTTCCAGAACGCCAGCGCCCGCCCCCACATGTCTCCCCTCGGGGCATGCGGCCGCCCCTCGAGGTACGCGTACGTCGTGTCGTCCGGGGCGATCATCCCCGCGCGCGCCCCGGCCTCGATGGACATGTTGCAGACCGTCATCCGCTCCTCCATCGACATGGCCGCGATGGTGGAGCCGGCATACTCGATGGCATGCCCCGTGCCGCCCGCCGCCCCGATGCGGGCGATGACGGCGAGGATCACGTCCTTGGCGGTGACCCCGAAGGGGCGCGGGCCATCCACGCGGATGCGCATCACGGCCGGCTTCCGCTGCCACAGGCACTGCGTCGCCAGGACATGCTCGACCTCCGAGGAGCCGATGCCGAAGGCCAGCGCCCCGAGGGCGCCGTGGGTCGCGGTGTGGGAGTCCCCGCAGACCAACGTGATCCCGGGCTGGGTGAGCCCCTGCTCGGGGCCCATGACATGCACGATGCCCTGGCGCGGATCGCCCACCCCGAAGTGGGAGATGCCCGCCTCCGCGGTGTGGCGTGCGAGCCCGTCCACCATGGCGCGGATCTCCGGGTCGCTGGTGGCGGCGGTGCCGGGGGCGGTGGGGACAAAGTGGTCGGCCGTGGCGAAGCAGCGCTCCGGGCGCCGCAGCGGCCGGCCGGCGCTCCGGAGCCGTCCAAAGGCAGATCCGGAGCCGTCGTGCAGGAGATGGCGGTCCACGTACAGGAGCGTCTGCCCGCCGGGCCCCTCGGCCACCACGTGGCGCCGCCAGATCTTCTCGAAGAGGCTGAGGCCCGCGCTCACGAGGTGCCCATCAGTCGCCGCCGAACTTCGGCTCGACATCGTGCCACCAGATGATGCCGGGCTCCTGGAGCATCTGGCGAAGCCGCGTCGTGGTGCGCATCGGCATGCCCTTTCCCGGGCTCACGGCCCGCGAGCGCGAGTGGCCCCGCAGATTGTTCGCTGATCTTTCCCGCCTGTCAACCGCCCGGTGAGGTAGCATGGAGGTCCGGATGAGCCAGCCACCGCCCTTCACCGAGCGCCGGCGCCGCTTCGCCGAGATGATCGGCGACGGGATCGCCGTCATTCCCGGCGCCCAGGAGACGCTGCGGAACGGCGACGTCCACCACGAGTTCCGCCAGGCCTCGGACTTCTTCTTCCTCACCGGCTTCGAGGAGCCCGACGCCGTCCTGCTGCTGGACCCCGCCCATCCCCGGGAACGCGTCGTGCTCTTCGTGCGGCCCCGCGACCGCGAGATGGAGATCTGGAACGGCCGGCGCGCCGGCGTGGAGGGCGCCGTGGCCGACTTCGGCGCCGACGCCGCCTACCCCGTCGATCAGCTCGACGACCGGCTGCGCGAGCGCCTCCTGGACCGGCCGGCCCTCTACTACCGGCTCGGCCAGCCGGGTCTGGACGGCAGGATCCTCAGGCTGCTCGAGCAGGCCCGAGCCGCGAGGGCGCGCGGCTACGCGGTGCCGGCGCGGGTCGAGGATCCGGGGCCGCTGCTCCACGAGCTGCGGCTCAGACGCCTGCCCGCCGAGCTCGCGGCGCAGCGTCGCGCCTGCGAGATCAGCCGTGAGGCGCATGCCGAGGCCATGCGCTTCGCGGCGCCGGGGCTCCACGAGTACCAGGTCCAGGCGGCCCTCGAGTTCGTCTTCCGCAGCCACGGGTCGCCCCGCAACGGCTACCCCTCCATCGTCGCCTCGGGCGCGAACGCCTGCATCCTGCACTACACCGAGAACCGGCGCCGCATCGAGGAGGGCGACCTCATCCTCGTCGACGCCGGCTGCGAGTGGGGATACCACAGCGCCGACATCACGCGCACCTTCCCCGCCAGCGGGCGCTTCACGGCGCCCCAGCGCGCCATCTACCAGCTGGTGCTGGACGCCCAGGCGGCGGCCATCGCCGCGGCCCGCCCCGGCCAGCCCTACGAGGCCGTTCACGAGGCGGCGCGTGGCGTCCTGACCGACGGACTCGTCGCCCTCGGCCTCCTGCCGCTGGGCGTGGCCGACTCGCTCGCCATGCACCATTACCGCGAGTTCTACATGCACGGCACCGGCCACTGGCTCGGCATGGACGTGCACGACGTGGGCGGCTACCGGATCCGGCGGCAGTCCCGGCTGCTGGAGCCCGGCATGGTCCTCACCGTGGAGCCCGGCCTCTACGTGGACCCCGAGCGCGAGCGCGCCACCTTCCACCTCCGCGCGTACAGCGAGGAGGAGATGTGGGACCGGCGGCTCCGCCTGGGGATGGCCGCCGCCAAGAAGCTCGAGGAGGAGGAAAAGGCAAAGGCCACGGCGGTCGAGCATCCCATCCCGGCCGAGTACCGCGGCATCGGCGTGAGGATCGAGGACGATCTCCTGATCACGGAGACGGGCGCCGAGGTGCTGACGGCCGGCACGCCGAAAACCGTCGAGGAGGTCGAGCGCACCTGCGCCGAGCCCTCCCGCCTGCCGCGTCTCTGAGCTGCGTGCGGGTCAGAGCTCCACGGGCGTGTCGTCTCGTCCGCCCCATTCCGTCCAGGAGCCATCGTACACTGACGCCTCCCTGCGCCCCAGCACGTGGAGCCCCACCGCCAGCACGGCGGCGCTCACGCCCGAGCCGCAGGTGGTGGCCACGGGTCGGGCGAGGTCCACGCCCGCGGCCTCGAACACCGACCTGAGGCGATCCGGCGGCAAGAGTCTGCCGTCCTCGGGACGGAAGAGGCGGTCGTAGGGCAGGCTCACGCTGCCCGGGATGTGGCCGGCGCGGAGCCCCGGCCGGGGCTCGGGCTCCGTGCCGACGAAGCGGCCATGCGATCTGGCATCGAGCACCTGCTCCCGCCGGCTGTCCACGTTGGCGAGCATGGCCGCGAGGTCGTGCACCAGGGCCGGCCGCGGGCGAGCCGTGAAGCGGTGCCTCGCCGGCGCCGCGGGCTCGCCGGAGGCGAGCGGGCGCCCCTCGGCGCGCCAGGCTTGGAGCCCTCCGTCCAGCACCGCCACGCGATCGTGACCGAAGGCGCGGAACGTCCACCACACGCGGGCCGAGGCGATCATGTGCCGCGCGGCGTAGACCACCACCCGGTCGCCGTCCCCGATCCCGAGCGCGCCCGCCGCCCGCTCGAATTCCAACGGCGCCGGCAGCATGTGCGGCAGGGGGCTCTTGCGGTCCGCGATCTCGTCGATGTCGAAGAAGACAGCGCCGGGGATGTGGGCGGCGCGGTACTCGGCGCGCGCGTCGCGGTTGAGATGCGGCAGGTAGAAGGTCGCGTCCAGGATGCGCAGGTCCGGATCGCCGAGGTGAGCGGCCAGCCACTCGGTGCTGACCAGGGGACCCAGCGTGTCGGTCGTCATGCCGCCTCAGGCGACCTCGAAGAGGCCGGCGGCGCCCATGCCGCCGCCGATGCACATGGTGCAGACCACGTACCTGACGCCCCGCCGCTTCCCCTCGATGAGCGCGTGCCCCACCATGCGCGAGCCGGACATCCCGTACGGGTGGCCGATGGCGATGGCGCCGCCGTCCACGTTGAGCCTGTCCATGGGGAGGCCGAGCCTGTCGCGGCAGTAGACCACCTGCACGGCGAAGGCCTCGTTGAGCTCCCAGAGGCCAATGTCGTCCAGCTTGAGGCCGAACCGCTCGAGCAGCCGCGGCACCGCGAACACCGGGCCGATGCCCATCTCGTCGGGCTCACAGGCGGCCACGGCCAGGCCGCGGTAGATGCCGAGCGGATGGAGCCCGCGCTTCTCGGCCAGCGTGCCGTCCATCACCACGCAGGCCGAGGCGCCGTCGGAGAGCTGGCTGGCATTGCCCGCCGTGATGTGCCCCTTCTCGCCGGTGACGGGTTTGAGGGCCGCGAGTCCCTCGGCGGTGGTGTCGGGCCGATTGCCCTCGTCCTGCTTGAGCGTCACCTCTTCCTCGCGCACCTCGCCCGTGGCCTTGTCCTGGACGAGCTTCCGCGTGGTGAGCGGCACGATCTCGGCGTCGAACTTGCCCGCGCGCTGGCCGGCCGCCACCCGCTGCTGGCTCGCCAGCGCGTACTCGTCCTGCTGCTCCCGCGTGACGTCGTAGCGCTTCGCCACGACCTCGGCCGTCTCCAGCATCGGCATGTAGACTTCCGGCTTGTGCTCGTCGATCCAGGCCTCGTGGATGCGGTGGTTGTTGAAGTGCTCGTTCTGGACCAGGCTGACGGACTCGAGCCCCCCGGCCACCATGATCGGCACCCGGTCCACGAGCACCCGCTGCGCGGCGATGGCGATGGCCTGCATCCCCGAGGAGCAGAAGCGGTTGACCGTGGCGCCGGAGGTGGTCACCGGGAGGCCCGCGCGGAGCGCGGTCTGGCGGGCGATGTTCTGGCCCGTGGCCCCCTCCGGCAGCGCGCAGCCCATGATCACGTCCTCGACCTCGCCCGGCTCGAGCCCGGCGCGCTTCACGGCGTGGCTGATGACGTGCCCGCCGAGCGTCGCGCCGTGGGTGTTGTTGAAGGCCCCCCGATAGGCGCGGCCGATGGGGGTCCTGGCGGTGGAGACGATGACGGCCTCTGGCATGGTGGCTCTCCTTTTAGTCGTGCCCGGAGCGGATGCGCATGGCGTAGAACGAGCGCCAGACGAAGACCAGGGAGATCGCGAAGAAGGCGGCGGCGAGGGTGCGGCTCAGCGTGGCGCCCCCCTCGGCCGTGAGCGTCACCGCCAGCTCCACGGCCAGGAGACCGAAGAGCGTGGTGAACTTGATCACGGGGTTCATGGCCACCGAGGAGGTGTCCTTGAAGGGATCGCCCACCGTGTCGCCGATGACGGTGGCCGCATGCAGCGCGCTGCCCTTCTCCTTCAGGTCCACCTCCACGATCTTCTTGGCGTTGTCCCAGGCCGCGCCGGCATTGGCCATGAACACGGCCTGGTAGAGGCCGAAGAGCGCGATGGACATGAGGTAGCCGATGAAGAAGTAGGGCTCGAGGAAGGCGAAGGCCAAGGTGGAGAAGAACACGGTGACGAAGATGTTGAACATGCCCTTCTGCGCGTACTGGGTGCAGATCTCGACGACCTTCTTGCTGTCCGTCACCGAGGCCTTGGTGGCCCCCTCCAGCTTGATATTGGCCTTGATGAACTCCACGGCCCGGTAGGCGCCGGTGGTCACGGCCTGGGTGGAGGCGCCCGTGAACCAGTAGATGACGGCGCCGCCGGTGATGAGCCCCAGGAGGAAGGGGGGGTGGAGCAGCGAGAGCTTGTCGAGGTTCTGCGTCAGCCCGTGGGTGAGCACCACGATGATCGAGAAGATCATGGTCGTGGCGCCCACCACGGCCGTGCCGATCAGCACGGGCTTGGCCGTGGCCTTGAAGGTGTTGCCGGCCCCGTCGTTCTCCTCGAGCATGTGCTTGGCCGCCTCGAAGTTCACGTCGAAGCCGTGGTCCTTCCTGAGCTGCTGCGTGATGCCCGGGATCTGCTCGATCACCGACAGCTCGAACACGGACTGGGCGTTGTCGGTCACGGGGCCATAGGAGTCCACGGCGATCGTCACCGGCCCCATGCCGAGGAAGCCGAAGGCCACCAGGCCGAAGGCGAACACGGCCGGGGCGACCATGAGGGCGCCCAGCCCCGTGGTGCTCACCAGGTAGGCGGTGCCCATGAGGAGCATCACCGTCATGCCGAGCCAGTACGCGCTGAAGTTGCCCGCCACGAAGCCCGACAGGATGCCGAGCGAGGCGCCGCCCTCGCGCGCCGAGGTCACCACCTCGCGCACATGCCGGGACCCCGTGGAGGTGAACACCTTGACCAGCTCCGGGATGATGGCCCCCGCCAGCGTGCCGCAGGTGATCACGGTGGAGAGCTTCCACCAGAGGCTGCCGTCGCCCAGGTCGCGGACGAGGACGTAGGAGGCGGCGTAGGTCATCCCCACCGAGACGATCGAGGTGAGCCACACCAGGCTCGTCAGCGGCGCCTCGAAGTTCATCTTGCCGGCCGCCCCGTACCGGGCCCGGGCGAAGGCCTCGTTGAGGAGGTAGGAGGCGCCGCTGGCCACGATCATCAGCACGCGCATCATGAAGATCCAGATGAGGAGCTGCACCTGCACCGCCGGCTCCTTGACGGCCAGCAGGATGAAGGAGATGAGCGCCACCCCCGTGACCCCGTAGGTCTCGAAGCCGTCGGCCGTGGGGCCCACCGAGTCCCCCGCGTTGTCCCCCGTGCAGTCGGCGATGACGCCCGGGTTCCGCGCGTCGTCCTCCTTGATGTTGAAGACGATCTTCATGAGGTCCGAGCCGATGTCGGCGATCTTGGTGAAGATGCCGCCCGCGATGCGGAGCGCCGCGGCGCCCAGCGACTCGCCGATGGCGAAGCCGATGAAGCAGGGGCCCGCGTAGTCGCCGGGGACGTAGAGCAGGATGCAGAGCATCATGAACAGCTCCACGCTGATCAGGAGCATCCCGATGCTCATGCCGGCCTTGAGCGGGATGGCGTACACCGGGTAGGGCTTCCCCGCGAGGCTCGCGAAGGCGGTGCGGGAGTTGGCGAAGGTGTTGATCCGGATGCCGAACCAGGCGACGCCGTAGCTGCCCCCGATGCCGACGAGGCTGAAGAAGAGGATGATGGCCACCTTCACCGCCTCGAAGCGCAGCAGCACCCCGAAGTAGAGGACGATGATGACCCCGATGAAGGCCTCGAGGATGAGGATGAACTTGCCCTGGGTGAGCAGGTACGTCTTGCAGGTCTCGTAGATCAGCTCCGAGATCTCCCGCATGGAGGCGTGCACGGGCAGGTTCTTGAGCTGCGAGTAGATCACCAGCCCGAAGATCAGACCGAGCACGCAGACGCCGAGCCCCCAGGTGAGGAGCGTGCGGGCGTTGATGCCGACGAAGGCGACCTGCCCCAGGTCCGGGACCTTGAGGCTGGCCTCGCCGCCGCCCTGATGCGGGGCCGGCGCCTTTTCGGCTGCGGCCTGCGGCTGGGGGGGCGGCATCTGGGCCAGAGCCGCCGGCGCCGCCGCGATCGCGACCAGGGCCAGGATCACCAGCGCCGGCAGGAGCGCCCGGAGGGCGCGCGTGGACAGACAGCGGATACGGTTCATGGATCTCTCCTCGGGACTCGGGTCTCCGTCACTGGAGCCGGATATTTATCTCTCGGATGGGACAGCGCGTCAAGAGGCGTCGAGCACCTCGCGGACCTTGCGGGTCAGCCCCTCCGGCGTGAAGGGCTTGGGCATGAAGGCCGTGCCCGGATCGAGCACGCCGTGCTGCGCGATGGCCGCCTCGCTGTAGCCCGACATGAAGAGCACCCGGAGCTCGGGCCGCAGCGAGGCCAGCCGCTCCGCCAGCGCCCGGCCGCCCATGCGCGGCATCACCACATCGGTCACGAGGAGGTGGAGCGGGCCCGGGTGCCGCTCCATGACGAGCAGCGCCTCGTTGCCCTCCCGCGCCTCGAGCACCGTGTAGCCGCTGGCCTGCAGGACCTCGATCCCCAGCGCCCGCAGCTCGGGGTCGTCCTCCACCAGCAGGATCGTCTCCGTGCCCCGCAGCAAGGTCGCGGGGGCCGCCGCCGCGGGAGCCGGCGCCGCTTCTTCCGGGACCCGCGGCAGGTGGATCGTGAAGGTCGTGCCCCTGCCGGCCTGGCTCTCGACGCGGATGGCCCCCTCGCTCTGCTTCACGATCCCGTAGACGGTGGCGAGCCCGAGGCCCGTGCCCTTGCCCACCTCCTTGGTGGTGAAGAAGGGCTCGAAGATGCGGGCCTGGGTCTCGGCGTCCATGCCATGCCCGGTGTCGCGCACGGCGAGCCTCACGTAGGCCCCGGGCCTGAGCCCCTCGCGCTCCGCGGCGACGGCCTCGTCGAGGTCGACGTTGGCGGTCTCGATGGTGATGCGCCCCCCGCCGGGCATGGCGTCCCGCGCGTTCACCACGAGGTTGACGATCACCTGCTCGAGCTGACCCGGATCGGCCGTGACGCGTCCGAGCCCGGGCGCGACGACCGCGAGGAGATCGATGTCCTCGCCGATGAGCCGGCGCAGCATGCCCTGCAGCCCCGCCACCACGGCGCCGAGATCGAGCACCTCGGCCCTGAGCACCTGCTTCCGGCTGAAGGCCAGGAGCTGCCGGACCAGCCCCGCCGCGCGCTGCGATGTGCTCTGGATGAGCCCCAGGTCCCGCCGCAAGGGGTCGTCGCCGCGCAGCCGGGCCAGCGCCAGCTCGCTCCTGCCGATCACGACGGTGAGGAGGTTGTTGAAGTCATGCGCGATGCCACCCGCCAGCCGTCCCACCGCCTCCATCTTCTGGGACTGGCCGAGCTGGGCCTGCGTCTGCGCCAGGCTGGCGTAGGCCTCCTGGGCCTCCCGGTACAGCCGCGCGTTTTCCAGCGCCGCGGTCGCCTGGGAGGCGAAGGCCGTCGCGATCTCGAGCTCCTCCCCGGTGAAGGGCCGGTTTCCGCCTCGGTTCACGCTCAGCACCCCCAGCACCCGCTCGCCCACCTTGAGAGGCACGCCGAGCCAGCGGGTGTAGCCGAGCCGGCGGGCGGCCTCGCGATGCGCCGGCTCGACACGCTCGTCCGAGCCGATGTCCTCGACGAGGAGAGACTCCCCGCTGGCGGCCACGATCCCGCTCAGGCTCTGGCCGACCTTGAGCCGTTGGGTGACCATGACCTGCCTGGCGTCGCCCCACCCCTCGCTGATCACCAGGTCGTCGCCCTCGACGAGACGGATGCCCACCGAGGTCGAGTCGAGGAGGCGGCCGCACAGCTCGGTGATCCGGCCGAGCAGGGACTCCACCGGCTGTATGCGCGACAGCTCGCGGCTCGCCTCCAGGAGCGCCTCGAGATGCGCCTGGCGGGTGCGGAGGGCGTCGGTGAGGCGGGCGTTGCCGATGGCGCGCGCGGCGTGGTCCGCCAGCCTGATGAGGATGGCCTCGTCCCGGCCGGTGAAGGGGCGCGGAGACCGGTTGTGGACGTAGAGCAACCCGTCGATCCGGTCTTCTCGCCCGACTGGAACGGCCATGGCCGCGACGATGCCTTCCCCCGTCGCGATGTCCCGGTAGTCCTGGGTGATCCGGGAATCCTCGGCGTAGCAGTCGGTCCTGAAGGGGCGGCCCGTCGCGAGCACCATGCCCCCGACGCCCTTCCCTGGCTCGACGCGGACGCTGCCGTAATCGAGGCGAGCCCCGGGCCAGTGGCTGAAGATCACGGCGCTGGAACCCGCCTCGCGCAGCGCCACCCCGGCCAGGTCGCTGCCACACAGATCCCGCGCCCCCTCGCCGATGCGCCTGAGGATCGCATCGAGGTCCCGGGAGGCGTTGATGTCGGCCACGAGCTCGGCCAGCACCTCGGCCTCGCGCCGGTGGCGCTCCACCGCCTCGTACTGATGGGCGGTGTCGAGCGCCACCGCGGCCTGGGCCGCGAGAGCCTGGGCCAGCCGCACCTCGCCCGCGCCGAAGGCCCGCGCGGAGCGGTCCCCGACCGCGAGCGCCCCGATCACCCGCCTCTCGACGCTGAGCGGCACGGCCAGGACGGACCGGTGGGATGCGGCCTCGATCCTTGCCCGCACCTCCGCCGTCAGCGTGACTTGGGGATCCGCCAGGACATCGGGGCTACTGACGGCGCGCCCGAAGCGGACGGCAAGCCCCGCCACTCCGGTCCCGCGAGGCAGCACGAGGCCCCGGTCGAAGGCCGGCGTCCTCTCCCCTGAGGCGGCCAGCGCCACCAGGTCGCCGCTCTCCGAGTCCTGCCGATAGACCGTCGCCACCTGGGCGTCGAGCAGCTCGCGCGCGCTGTCGGCGATGCGCTGGGCGACCAGCTCCGGGTCCCGCGTCTCGGCCAGGAGGCGGCCCACCTCCGCCAGCCGCTCGGCCTCGCGGCGGCGGCGCTCGCTCTCCTCGAAGAGGCGGGCGTTCCTGAGCGCCAGCGCCGACTGCGCCACGAAGCTCTGGAGCAGGCTGCGGTCGTCCGCATCGAGGCGGAACGGCGCCCGGCCGATGAGCGAGAGCACCCCGAGGAGGCTCTCGGCATGAACGATGGGCAAGAGGATCGCGCTCGTGAGGCCGCGGGCCCGGAACCACTCGGGCATTACGACGCGCTCGTCGACCGAGAAGTCGGGGATCTCGAGGGGGCGCCTGTGCTCGGCGACCCAGCCCGCGACGCCCTGGCCGAATCGGAGCCGGCGAACCGGGAAGCCCTCCTCCACCATCTCGCCAGCCACCGCGCGCTCGACGAGCGTCTGCGAGGCCTCCTCCGGGATCCAGACCCTGACCTGGGCGGCCCGCATGAGCAGGGCCGCGGCCCGGGCGATCTCGGCGAGGATCGCGTCACTGTCGAGGGAGGAGAGCAGCAGCTCGTCGATGCGGGCAAGGGCCTGGAGCCCCTCCAGCCGCTGGCCCAGGCGCTCGTGGAGCTGTGCGGCGTGGATGGCGACCGCGGCCTGGTCGGCGAAGGCGGAGAGCACTGCCAGCTGGTCGTCCGGGAGGAGCCGTCCAGCGGCGTCGCCGAGGAAGAGCGTCCCCAGCACCTCGTCCCGGACCATGAGCGGCACCGCCGTGCCGGAGCGGTACCGCTCCTGGCGGATGCGCTCGAGGGCCCATGCCGGGAACCGCAAGCCCGGGTCGGCGAGCTGGTCGGGAGAGGTGACCACGCGGCGCTCGGCGACGGCCCGACCGGAGACACCCGAGCCGGGCGGGAGCCGCTGGCCGAGCCAGGGGAGGCGACCTGCGCCCCGTGGCGCGGCCTCGGCCACACACGCCAGCTCGCCCGAGTCCCGGTCGAGCCTGTACACGGCCGCGCGCTTCACGCCGAAGATCTCGAGGACGGCCGTCGCGATGCGGTCAGTCACCTGGGCGAGATCCAGCGTGGCGGCCAGCTCGGCGCCCACTCGGGCCAGCGCCTCCAGCGAGGCGCTCGGCGCGCCGCCGCGCGCGGGCGTCCGGGCTGCGGCAGGGCGTGAAGGGACCGGCTTGCGGGGGGACGGCTTGCGAGAGCGTGGCGTCATCAGCGTATGGGGCATTAGAGCAACTGGCCGGAGAGGCTGTCAACTTCTCGCTCGCCACGGGCCGCGCCGGCAGGGTACGCTCGGGGGCCGGGAGGGCGCGCATGGCCGATGACTTCGACCGGGTGATCGAGCGGCGTCGCACCGAGAGCAGCAAGTGGCGCAAGTTCGAGCCGGACGTGCTGCCCCTGTGGGTGGCCGACATGGACTTCCCCGCGCCCGAGCCGGTGATCCGGGCGCTCCGCGAGCGCGTGGAGCACGGCGTGTTCGGCTATGTCCTCGAGCAGCCGGAATTCCACGAGGTGGTCGTGGATCGGCTCCGGAAGCGCTACGGGTGGCATGTGTCGCCGGAGGCGATCGTCCTCCTGCCCGGGGTCATTCCCGGATTCAACCTCGCCTGCCGGGCCTTCGCGGCGCCCGGCGACGGCGTCCTCATCCACGTGCCGGCCTATCCGCCCATCCTCCGCTGCCCGGGCAATAGCGGCCTCAGCCGCGACGAGGCCCCGCTCGCGCGCCGGCCAGACGGCCGCTACGCCGTGGACTGGGAGGCCTTCGAGGGCGCCATCACGGACCGGACGCGCGTCTTCCTCCTCTGCAACCCCCAGAACCCGACAGGCCGCATGTTCGCGCGGGAGGAACTCGCCCGGATGGCGGAGATCTGCCTCGGGCGGGGACTCGTCATCTGCGCGGACGAGATCCACTGCGACCTGGCCTTCGAGGGGCGCCAGCACATCCCCATCGCCTCTCTCGCTCCCGAGGTCGAGGCCCGGACGATCACGCTCATGGCGCCCAGCAAGACCTACAACCTGGCCGGGCTCAAGTGCTCGATCGCCGTGATCCCGGAGCCCGGGCTCAGGGAGAAGTTCGTCGCCGCGCGCGTGGACCTGGTGCAGACGGTGAATGTCCTCGGCTACACGGCTGCGCTGGCCGCCTATCGCGACGGCGGGCCCTGGCTCGAGGCGGTGCTGCGCTATCTCGAGGCCAACCGCGATTTCGCCGTCCAGTACGTGAGAGCGCAGCTGCCCGGCTGCGCCGTCGCGCCGCCCGAGGCGACGTATCTGGCCTGGATCGACTGCCGCAGGGCCGGCATCCCCGGCGGGGACCCGTACACGTTCTTCCTGGAAGAGGGACGCGTGGCGCTGAACGACGGAAAGACGTTCGGGACCGGAGGCGAGGGCTTCGTCAGGCTCAACTTCGCCTGCCCGCGCTCGACCCTGACCGAAGGGCTCGAGCGCATGCGGCGGGCGCTGGAGAAGGCGCGCGCGTAGCCCGCTCCCGCGCTCCCGCCCCGCTCAGGGCGGCGCGTACCAGCCGTCGATCTCGCGCGCGACAGCCTCCGGATCCGGGTAGGCGGCCTCGATCTCGCCGATGAAGCGTGCGGCGTCCTCCTCGGTCGGGACCAGGTCCGCGGTGGGGATCCGGAAGTCGTAGGCGGACAGGCCCTCCGTGGGCAGCCGCGTGTGGAGCGGGAGCGCCTGGGCGTGGCGGCGGGCCAGGAGACGCTCGTAGACCCGCTGATAGATCGCCGGGTCATACGGGATGTCGTCATCGGGCCCGGCGGCGGGGTCCGCCAACCCGAGGGCCCGGGCCACCGCGACGAGCTGTCGCCAGAGATCGCGGAGGACCTCGGGGAGCGCATCTTCCCGCTCCCGGCTGTGGAGCGGGGCCTCGGCGCGGCGCCCCCGCTCGGCCTCCAGATGAGCGCGGAGGGCCCGCGAGGGCACCGGGATCACGAAGCGCGTCCATTCCGCCGACAGCACGGACTCGGCCTCGTCGGGCCACGGGCGCGCCAGCTCGATCAGCCGGTGGCCGACGAAGGGCGTCTCGCCGATCAGGAGATCCTCCAAGCCCGGATGCTCGGCATGCCACCGCGCCAGCGCCGCGCGCGCCCAGCGTCCGACGGCGAGCCGGATCACGCCATGCGTGATACCCCGCTCCTGCGGGTAGCGCCGGCCGGGGCCGCATTCCTCGAACAGGGGCCGGGCGACGTCCCACTGGAGGAGGTGGACCCGGCGCCCCCGCGCGTGGACAAGGTGGGCGAGCTGGTGGATCAGGAGACTCTTGCCCGTGCCCGGCAGCCCGGCGAAGAAGACGAGCCGCGCCTCCCGCGCCAGCGCGTCGAGGGCCGCCAGGAGGGGCGGGTCCTCGCCCACGACGTGCCCCTCCGACGGCGTGGGCCCACTCATCGCTCCCGCCGCTCCAGCCCTCTGTGTCCGGCTCCGGCCCTTCCCGCGATCCCGCGGGATGCGAGAAACCCCATTCACGCCCTCCATTCCTCCGCCGCCGAGGACCCTATCACAAGCCGGTGTATGATGGGCGCCGTGCAATCGGAACTCGGGAGGTGCCTCGGGTGACGGACGCGGCCATGACCGTCGGGCTCCTGCATCCGGGCGAGATGGGCGCCGCCGTGGGCGCCACGCTGGTCGCCGGGGGCGCGCGCGTGCGCTGGGCCTCCGAGGGGCGGGGGCCCGAGACGCGGGCCCGGGCCGAGGAGATCGGGCTCGAGGAGGCGCGGAGCCTCGAGGGCGTGGTCCGGAGCGCCAGGGTGATCCTCTCGGTGGTGCCGCCCCATGCCGCGGCGGAGGTCGCCCGCGCAGTCGGCGCGCTCGGCTTCACCGGGCTCTACGTGGACGCCAATGCCGTCTCGCCCGAGACGGCCCGCCACATCGGGCGCAGCGTCGAGCAGGCCGGCGCGCGCTTCGTGGACGGCGGCATCATCGGCCCCGCCACCCGCCAGCCGGGAGCCGCGCGGCTCTATCTCTCCGGGCCCGGCGCCGCCCAGGTGGCCCCGCTCTTCAGCGCAGGCCCGGTGAGCGCCGTCGTGCTGGATGGCCCGGTGGGCGCCGCCTCGGCGCTCAAGATGGCCTTCGCCGGGTGGAACAAGGGCATGCAGGCTCTCCTCGCGAGCATCCGCGCCCTGGCGATCGCCGAGGGGGTGGACGCGGCGTTGCTGTCCGAGTGGGCCCTCTCCATGCCCGATGTGCCCGCCCGATCGGAGCGCGCCGTGCGCGACAATGCGCGCAAGGCGTGGCGCTTCGTGGGCGAGATGGAGGAGATCGCCCGGGCCTTTGCCCAGGCCGGCCTGCCCACGGGCTTCCACGAGGCGGCAGCGGAGGTCTATCGCCGGCTCGCGGCCTGGAAGGACGGCGCGCCGCCCGGCGTGGAGGAGGCGGCCGCAGCCCTGCTCGCACCCTCGACCGCTGATCGCCCGCTCCGTGGCTCGCGGTTCTCCGGCCGCGCAGCCCCAAAGACATAGCTACGGGCGGGACCGGGGGGCCTCGGCGCGGTAGGCCATGAGCGCCGACCGGAGATCGGCCATCGGCAGGTCCCGCAGGGTAACGCCGCGCTGCGCCGCCCAGGCGGCGGCCAGGCCCACCGCTTCCCCCACCGACATGGCGGTGCCCATGACCCGCGTCGAGCCCAGCGCCTCGTGGGTGGTGCTGATGCACCGCCCGGCCGCCTGGACATTGGCCAGGCCCAGCGGCAGCAGCGCCCGGTGCGGGATCTCCATCCACCGGTCGTCAGGCAGCCATCGCCACAGGGCGCCGTCCGGCCGGTGGATCTCCATCGGCCAGGCCGCATAGGCGACGCCATC
>MGBV01000029.1 GCA_001788415.1 Candidatus Rokubacteria bacterium GWC2_70_16
CAACCCGGAGCGCATCCTGGTGGCCTCCATGTGCGTCGGGCTGGGCGAGTACGTGCTGGACAAGGGCGTGGAGTACGCGAAGGGCCGCCAGGTCTTCGAGGGACCCATCGCCGCCTACCAGGCCATCCAGCACCCGATGGCGCTGGCCAAGGCGCATCTCGAGCTGGCGCTCCTGATGAACCGCCGCGCCGCCCGCCTCTTCGACGGCGGCCAGGCCGCCGGCCCCGCGGCCAATATCGCCAAGCTGGCCGCCGCCGATGCGGCGCTCGAGGCCTTCGACATCTCGCTCCAGGCCCATGGCGGCAACGGCTTCACCAGCGACTACGACCTGCTGGACATCTACTCCTTCCTCAGGCTCCAGCGCACGGCGCCCGTGTCGCGCGAGATGATTCTCAACTACATCGGCGAGCATCTGCTCGGCATGCCCAAGTCGTATTGAGCAGACACTGCCCGCGGGGAAGTGATCCGGAAGTTCCTGAGCCAGTAGCCTCGACGGAGGACAATCGCATGCGTCTCCGCCCCGCCCCGCCGGTCCTCGCGGCCCTGGTGGCCCTGCTCATCCTGCCGCTGGTCGGTCCCGCCCGGGCCCAGCCGGCGCGTCAGCTCGTGGAGCGCCCGGGCGTGACCCGCGAGGTCTTCGCGGAGGGTCGCGGGCCCCTGGTCATCCTGCTTCCCTCCCTCGGGCGCGGAGCCGAGGACTTCGCCGACCTGGCCCGGCGCCTCGCCGCCGCCGGCTTCACGGCGGCGCGGCCGGAGCCACGGGGCATCGGGGAAAGCCGCGGGCCGCTCCAGGGCCTCACCCTCCGCGATTTCGCCGCCGACGCGGCGGCCGTGATCGAGGCCTTCGGGGCGGGGCCCGCCGTCGTGGTCGGCCACGCCTTCGGCAACCGCGTGGCGCGCATGCTGGCCAGCGACCGCCCCGAGCTGGTTCGCGCGGTGGTGCTCCTGGCGGCCGGCGGCAAGGCGCCCATGGACCCGTCCATCCGCGACTCCCTCACGAAGAGCTTCGACCTGGGGCTGCCGGAGGCCGAGCGGCTCGAGCACGTGCGCCGCGCCTTCTTCGCCCCGGGCCGCGACCCGGCCGTCTGGCGGGGCGGGTGGCACCGGGCGGTGGCGCTGGCGCAGGCCGCGGCGACGCAGGCCACGCCGCTCGAGGCCTGGTGGGCGGGGGGACGCGCGCCGATCCTCGTCGTCCAGCCCATGGCGGACACGGTCGCGCCGCCGGTCAACGCGAGGATGCTGCAGGAGGACATCGGCCCGCGGGTGACCGTGGTCGAGATCCCCGGGGCGGGCCACGCGCTGCTGCCCGAGCAGCCGGAGGCCGTGGCGACCGCGGTCATCGACTACATCCGGGCCCGCTGAGGGGCGGAGCCCCGGTGGCGCGCTCGATCCTTCCCGCAGCGCTCCCCCCGGGACCTCTCACTACGCAGTACCAACGGATGATCCGCCGGCTGCTCGATGCCCACGCTGAACACCACTCGCGATCTCTCACGGCGCGCCCAGCACGGACGCGCGCAAAGGCCGCGCGCGCTGGTTAGCGCAGCCGGTAGATTGCGGGACAACGGCGAGCGGGGGAGAGCACAATAGGGCCAACCAGCTCTTCGTGACCGGCCACTCGGGATCGCTCGAGGCGGGGCTCGCGGACGTCAAGGCCACGGTCCTCCTCATCCGGGCCCGGTCCGGCCTGCGGCTCTTCCCCGCCCACGCCGAGCGCGTCATGGAGATCCTCAAGAAACAAGGGAAGCCCGTCGAGTACTTCGAGATCGAGGGGGACGGCGGGCACCTGGACGGTGCCATCCTCATCACGAAGGCCGGCGAAGTGATCCGGCAGTTTCTGAGCCAGTAGGCGCGTTGGGCGGCCGGCACCGTTGCGTCAGT
Organism: Candidatus Rokubacteria bacterium GWC2_70_16; assembly: GCA_001788415.1. GTDB lineage: Bacteria > Methylomirabilota > Methylomirabilia > Rokubacteriales > CSP1-6 > UBA12499. The sequence continues at coordinate 1,879 of MGBV01000029.1, forward strand.
GCGTCGGCTGCCCCCAGATGCCGCGAGGTGTCGGGGATGCTTACGATCGAGCGCCGCGTCGAGGAGCCCGGCCATGACGATGGGCTCCTGCCGGCCCCTGACACGGCTCCCCGGGGCGCACCTCCTGGGTCCTTTGGCCTATCACCCGACCTCTCATTGGCCAGCGCGCCCTTCCCGCGGGCCGCGGGGAGGTCCCCACGGCGGACCTGAGGACATCAGCGGAGCCGCCGGCGGGCTCGCTCCGCCTCTCGGGGCTTCCGACGCTTCGGAGAGGGTGTCCGGGATCTTTACGATCTTCGAATGGGGGCCCGCCGTCGAATCGACGCGGCCCGCGGGGAGTTCCGCTGTGACAGGGATTTGGGCGGCCGGCGGCCGGCCGGGCATTTGTCTTGCTAGTAGTCATTTGGTTTCGTGTGGAGCAATTCCCAAGCTTTGGGACGCTTCTTCGAGGGAGGGTCGATCATGTACGGACGCCGAGGGGTGCTCGTGCTGGGGATGGCCGCGATCCTGCTCGGGAGCGTGACGGCAGCCCCCGCGAGCCTCATCACCAACGGGACCTTCGACACCCCTGTCCCCAGCAATGGCACCGGCGGCGGCTGGACGTCGCTGCATATCGACGGCGCCGGCGGGCACCGGACCACTGGCGGGAACCCCGATGCCATGTTCATCCTCAACGACGGCGGGGCGTCCGCGACGGACCCGACCATCAGCCAGCTGGTGTCGGGGCTCACCGTCGGCGCCGTCTATCTCATCGCGGGGGACTACGCGAACGAGTACGGCTGCTGCGGCAGCATCACGCATCTCTCCTTCGGGGTCTTGCTCGACGGAGCGGCCATCCTGGAGCTGACTGGCGCGCCGACCGACACCTTCATGCCCTTCTCGACGACCTTCACGGCGACGAGCACGAGCCACACGATCGGCCTGGCGGGGGAGCGGAACGGCTCCGACTACGAGGCCAAGATCGACAACATCGCGCTGACGCTCCAGACATCTCCGCCCCCGCCGCCCCCCACCGGCGTCCCGGAGCCCGCCTCGGTTCTCCTGCTCAGCGCGGGCTTGCTCCTGCTCGCGGGCGCTGTCCGGAGGCGCTCCCGGAGGTAGGCCGAACCCTCAGCGGCCCCGGCCGGCCGCGTGGAGCCCTCGGGCTCCCGATCCGGGAGCCGCGACGGGAGCCCGGCGCTGATCCGTCAGCGCGCCGGCTTGCCGAGGCAGCAGCGCTTGTACTTCTTCCCGCTGCCGCAGGGGCAGAGGTCGTTGCGCCCCGCCTGCCGGGTGGCGCTCTGATCTGCGGCCCGCACCTCCTGCATGAGGCGCTCCATGGGCTGACCGGCCCGCCAGACGGCGGCGAGGCGTTCGAGGGCCGGCCGGCTGTGCGCGAAGAAGCGCTTGAAGCCGGCGCAGAGGTAGTTGAGGCCGGGCTCGCCGTCGGGCGTCTTGATGAAGCGGTCCTTGGGGCAGCCGCCATTGCACAGGGCCAGCACGTCGCACTCCCGGCAGTAGCGGGGCAGGGTTTCCCGCTTGGCTTGGCCGAACCGGATCTGGGGCTCGCTGTCCAGGAGCGCCGCCAGGGGCGTCTCCCTGATGTTGCCGAGGCGGTGGGCCGGGTCCACGAAGTGGTCGCACGCGTAGAAGTCGCCGTTGTGCTCCACCACCGGGACATCGCCGCACTCCTCGCGGAAGTGGCAGAGCGCATGCGGCAGCCCGCAGGCCGGACGCGCCGCCTCGTCGAAGAGCTGCACCGTGACGCGCCCCACGTCCTGGCGCACCCACTCGTCGAAGATCGCGCAGAGGAACTCCCCGTAGGCCAGCGGCGGGACCGAGTGCAAGGTCACCCCGCCCGAGCCGTCGCGCAGCGGCTCCACGAAGGGGAGGAACTGCAGATGCCGGGCGCCGATCTCCTTGAAGAAGCGGTACACCGCCATGGGCGAGCCCGCGTTGTCGGCATGGACCACGCAGAGGATGTCGAGGCGCACCCGGTGCTGCTGGAGGAGGCGGAAGGCGCGCATGACGGCCTTGTGGGTGGGCTTCTGCCCCTTGGTCACGCGGTGCCGGTCGTGGAGCGCCTGCGGGCCGTCGAGGGAGAGCCCCACGAAGAAGCCCTCGGCGGCGAGGAAGCGGCACCACTCCTCGTCCAGCGTGGTCCCGTTGGTCTGGAGCCCGTTGGTGATCTGCCGTCCCGCCGGCTGATGCTTGCGCTGGAGCGCCACGATCTTCCGGAAGTAGTCGAGCCCCAGGAGCGTCGGCTCGCCGCCATGCCACTGGAAGTTGATGAGCGGGCGCGGCGCGGCGGCGATGTGCTGGACGATGTAGGCTTCCAGCAGGTCGTCGGGCATCCGCGGCGCGGCGGCGTCGGGGTAGAGGCGCTGCTTGTCGAGGTAGTAGCAGTAGTCGCAGCCCAGGTTGCAGAGGGCGCCGATGGGCTTGACCATCACCTGGAACTCCCGCGAGGCGGCCGTCACCATACGCCCTGATAGCGCCAGATGGGGGCCGCCCTGTCAAGCCTCGCCGCCCGAGGGATAATGACGGCCAGGGAGGCGGGCGTGACCGAGGGACGCGGGCCGGAGAGCGTGTCGTGGCGGCTTCACCGCGAGGTCGTGCTCCTCGCCGGCTGGGGGCGCGCCATCCTGCTCCAGATCGCCCATCCCCTGGTGGCGTGCGGCGTGGCCGAGCATAGCGACTTCCTGCGGGAGCCGCGGGGGCGGTGGCACAGGCTCCATCGCACCCTCCGCGCCATGCTGGCGCTCACCTTCGGCACCGAGGAGGAGCGGCAGCAGGCCGCGGCGGGGATCCGTCACATCCATGGGCGGGTGCACGGGCGGCTGCCCGAGTCTGCCGGTTCCTTCGCCGCCGGCACCGTCTACACGGCCGAGGACCCGGCGCTGCTCGGCTGGGTGCACGCCACGCTGGTGGACTCCTTCCTGCTCACCCACGAGCTGTACGTCGGCTCCCTCGAGCCCGCCGAGAGAGACCGCTACTGCGTGGAGGCCGCCGGCATCGAGCCGCTGCTGGGCATCCCCCCAGGCGTCCTGCCAAGGAGCATCGCGGCGCTCCGGACGTCCACGGAGGAGATGCTCGCGAGCGGTGCCATCGCCGTGACGCCGACGGCGCGGGCGCTGGCTGCGGCCATCGTGACGCCGCCGGTGCCGCTGATCGCGCGCCCGCTCCTGCCGCTGCTCCGGTTGCCCACGGTGGGGCTTCTCCCGCCGGCGATCCGCGCCGCCTACGGCTTCCCCTGGGACGCTCGCCGCGACCGGGCGCTCCGCCTCTCGGCGGTAGTCGTCCGGCGACTGCTCCCGCTCTGCCCTTCGGTGATCAGGCACTGGCCGGCTGCCCGCGCGGCCTATGCTCGCGAGCGGCGCGGGCCAGCGCCTGGCGCCGCGGGCGCGGCCTGACTCAGCCGAGCGCGCCTGCCGTCCTGAGCGCCGCGATGTCGGCCGCCGAGAAGCCCCAGTCGCCGAGCGCCTCCTCCGTGTGCTCGCCGGGGCGGGCGGGCGGCCGCTGGATGGCCGCCGGCGTGCGCGAGAAGCGCGGCGCCGGCGCCGGCTGCTCGATGCCGTCCACCTCCACGAAGGTGCCGCGCGCGCGGTTGTGCGGGTGCTGGAGCGCCTCGGAGTAGGAGAGCACCGGGGCGAAGCAGACGTCGCTGCCTTCCATGATGGCGCGCCACTCCTCTCGCGTCTTGCTCTTGAACGTCGCCGCCAGCCGCGAGCGCAGCTCGGGCCATTGCGTCCTGTCCCACTGCTTGGGCAGGTTGTCGTCGGCGAGCCCGGTGAGGCGCATCAGCTCGCCATAGAAACGTTTCTCCAGTGAGCCGATGGCCACGTACTTGCCGTCCTTCGTCTCGTAGACGTCGTACCAGGGCGCGCCCGAGTCGAGGACGTTGTCGCCGCGCTCCTCGCTCCAGGCCCCGAGCGCGCGGAGCCCGAAGATGGCCGTGGCCAGCGAGGCCGAGCCATCCACCATGGCGGCATCCACCACCTGGCCGCGGCCCGAGCGCGCCGCCTCGAGGAGCGCGCAGAGGAGGCCGAAGGCGAGGTACATGCCGCCGCCGCCGAAATCGCCCACCAGGTTGAGCGGCGGCACGGGCGGCCCGCCGCGGCGGCCGATGGCGTGCAGCACCCCCGACAGCGCGATGTAGTTGATGTCGTGGCCGGCGGCATGCGCCATGGGCCCGTCCTGCCCCCAGCCCGTCATGCGGCCGTAGACGAGCCGCGGGTTCACGGCCAGGCACTCGTCGGGTCCCAGCCCGAGCCGCTCCATCACGCCGGGGCGGAAGCCCTCGATCAGCGCATCAGCGCCCGCGACGAGGCGCTTGACGGCGGCGATCGCCGCCGGGTGCTTGAGGTCGATGGCCACCGAGCGGCGGCCGCGGTTGAGGAGGCTCTTCCGGGGGTCGCCGGCGAAGCCGATGTCGGCCTTGGCGGTGCGGTCCACGCGGAGCACCTCGGCCCCCATGTCCGACAGCATCATCGCGCAGAACGGTCCCGGCCCGATGCCGGCGATCTCGACGACCTTGATCCCTGCCAGCGGTCCCGTGCTCATTGCTCCTCCTCGATGGGGTCAGGTCTTGCAATCCAACACGTAGCCCCGTCCCCGCCGCTGCTGTGCCAGCGGCGGTACACGATGAACAGTGCGCTGACCCCTCTCACAATGCAAGCCCACACCCCTGCCGATGTTGGATTGCAAGACCTGACCCCGGCCGGACTAGGGCGTGTGATAGGGTGCTCCCATCCCATCGCGAGGAGGAGAGGTCATGGACCATCAGCGGCTTGCGATGCCCGTCGGCGAGGCGATGTTCACCCAGCGCGCCATCCGGCGCTTCCGCCCGGACCCCATCCCGGTGGAGGATCTCCGGCTCATCCTGGAGGCGGCCTCCAAGGCGCCCAATGGCGGCAACAACCAGATCGCCCGGTTCCTGGTCGTCACGGACCGCGCGCTCATCCGGGAGTTCGGCGCGCTCTACCGCGAGGCGTGGTGGGCCAAGCGCTGGGACGATCACCGCTGGACGGGGCCCGCGGACATCCCCGTCGAGGACCGCACCCACCGCTCGGCCATGGGCCTCGCGGAGGAGATGAAGGACGTCCCCTGCGTCGTCTTCGCGCTGGCGGAGCCGCCCGGGGCGGCCAACTCGGTGCTCCCGGCCTGCCAGAACCTCATGCTGGCCGCCCGCGTGCTCGGCATCGGCTCGGTCCCCACCACACTGCACGCCAAGGTCATGGACCGCTTCCGCGCCATGTTCGGCATCCCGGAGCAGGTCGCGTTCCACTTCTGCATCCCCCTCGGCTATCCGCGGGGGCAGTTCGGGCCCAACACCCGGCGGCCCACCTCGGAGACCACGTCGCTCGACCGCTGGGGCGCGCCTGTGCCCTGGGCCTAGCGGCCGGCTCCCGCCCGGCGGCCCGGCGCTACCCGATGTGGCGGCGCAAGAACTCCAGCGTGCGTGTGCGGGCGAGCGTCGCGCTGGGCGCGTGGTAGGAGGCGCGCTCGTCGCAGTTGAAGCCGTGCCCCGCGGGATAGAGGTGCACGGGGATGGCCGGGTGCGCGGCCATCACGCGCTGGTACTGCTCCGGCGGGATGGAGGCGTCGGTTTCGCCGAAGTGCAGGAGCACCGGACAGCGCGGCTGCTCCTCCACCGCCGCGGCGATGCCACCCCCGTAGTAGCCCACCGCCGCGGCCACGCCCTCGACGCGCGTGGCGGCCAGCCACGCGAGCGTCCCGCCCATGCAGTAGCCCACCACACCCACCTGGAGGCCGGCCGCTGCCAGGGCGCGCACGGCGGCGCGCACGTCCTTGACCATGTCGTCCATGTCGACCTTGCCGCGGATGCTGCGCCCGCGCTCGAGGTCGTCCTGCGTGTAGCCCAGCATGATGCCGCGCTCCACGCGGTCGAAGAGCGCCGGGGCCAGCGCCACGTAGCCGTCGGCGGCGAAGCCGTCGCAGGTCTTCTGGATGTGAGGGTTGACGCCGAAGATCTCCTGGACGATGACGAGGCCGCCGCGGGGCTGGCCCCCGGGGGCCGCGCGGTAGGCGGAGAGGGGGTGGGCGTCCTCGGCGGTGAGGGTCAGGGTCTCGCGCATGAGCCAGGCTCCTTTCCCGGAGGGGAGGATCTCAGACCGGCAGGCGGACCGTCATCTTCAGGCCCGCACCCTTGCCGCTGACGTGGCGGACCTCGGCGAGGGCCACGAGGGTGTTGCCCTTGTCGGCCACGAGCTCCACCCAGTAGGAGTGGCCGACCTTGAGCGTTGCCGTGGGCGCCGTGACCACGAGGAGGCCGTACGGGCTCACGTCCACCGTGCGGCCGACGAGGGTCTCCTCGTCCACCTGCACGCGGACGGGCCAGGCTGCGGGGACGCGGGGGTGACGCCGGCGCTCCTCTGTGGCCTGCCTCGCTGAGCCCATATGCCGGTCAAGGAAACCACGCCGGCGGGCTCAGCGCAAGTCAAAGCGTGCCTCCCACACCCCCGCGATGGCGGTGGCGCAGCCCGGACACCGGCCATCCGCCAGCGCGGTGGCGAGCACCTGGAAGCCGCGCCGGCGGATGAGCTCCCGCCCGCAGCCCGGGCAGCGGGTGCTCTCGAAGGGATCGCCCGGGACATTGCCCGTGTAGACATGGCGCAGGCCCGCGTCCCGGCCGATCCCCGCCGCCCGATGGAGCGCGGCGGGGGCGGTGGGCGGCACGTCCCGCATCCTGTAGGCGGAGGAGAAGGCCGAGAGGTGCCAGGGCATGTCGCGGTCCACGGAGGCGAGCCAGGCGGCGAGCGCCCGCAGCTCCTCGTCCCCGTCGTTGTGCCCGGGCACCAGGAGCGTCGTCACCTCGACCCAGATGCCGCGCTCGCGCAGGCCGCGGATGGTGTCGAGGACGGGCGTGAGGGTGGCGCCGCAGACCTTCCGGTAATAGCGGTCGGAGAAGCTCTTGAGGTCCACGTTGGCGCCGTGGAGCACCGGGGCGACGAGGGCGAGGGCCTCCGCCGTCATGTAGCCATTGGTCACGAACACATTCCCGAGGCCCGCCGCCGCAGCGAGCCGGCTCGTCGTGAGCGCCCGCTCGAAGAAGACGGTGGGCTCGGTGTAGGTGTAGGCGATGGAGGCGCAGCGGGCCGCGCGCGCGGCCTGCACCAGCTCGGCCGGGGATGTCCGCTCGCCCGGGATCCGCCCGCGATGCTCGCGGGGCCACTGGGAGATGGACCAGTTCTGGCAGAAGAGGCAGTGGAAGTTGCAGCCGACGGTGGCGATGGAGTAGGCCAGGCTGCCGGGCAGGAAGTGGAAGAACGGCTTCTTCTCGATGGGGTCCACCTCGGCGCTGACGCTGCGATCTGCCACGAGGGTGACCAACGTGCCGTCCCGGTTCTCCCTCACGCCGCAGATCCCGCTGAGCCCCGGGCGGATGCGGCAGCGGTGTGCGCAGAGGTGACACACGACGCTCCCGTCGGGCCGGCTGTTCCAGAGCAGCGCCTCGGGCGGGGTGGCGGGCGGGGCTTCGGGGCTCATGCGCTCCTCTCCGTCACACTATCCCATATCCGCTCCCCGGGCGCGGCGGGCCCTCCCCCCGGCTGAGCGTCTTGCGCTAGAGTCGAAGTCAGAGGAGCCCTGGCGCCATGGAGGTCCCGGCGGATGTCCGTCCATCGCCGATTGCCGGCTCGTGGTACCCCGGCGACCCGAGGCGGCTTGCCTGGAGCGTGGACGGCTATCTTGCCGCCGCCCGGCTGCCGGAGGTGACGGGCGCCGTGGTGGCCGTGGTGGCGCCTCATGCCGGGCACAGGTATTCGGGTGCCGTGGCGGGGTATGCCTTCGCCGCGCTGCGCGGACTGGCGCCCGAGCTGGTGGCCGTGGTCGGTCCTCTGCACGACCTCCACCCCCGACCGCTCCTCACCTCCGGGCACGCCGCCTACGAGACGCCGCTCGGCACGATCCCCGTGGACCGGGACGCTGTCGAGCGCCTGGAGACGCATCTCGGCGGGGAGGGGGACACGGGGCTGGCGCGGATCAGGAACGATCACGAGCACTCGCTCGAGATCGAGCTGCCCTTCCTCCAGCGCGCGCTCGCCGGGCCTTTCCGCCTCCTGCCGGTCATGGTGCGCGAGCGCCGCCCCGAGATGCTCCGCGCGGTGGGGCGGGCGCTGGCGCGAGCGCTCGAGGGGCGGCGGGCGCTGCTCGTGGCGAGCACCGATCTCTCCCACTTCCATTCGCAGGCCGTGGCGAAGACGCTGGATGGGGAGATGCTCAGGCGGGTGGAGGCCCTCGATCCGGATGCCGTGCTCGGCGCCGAGGCGGAGGGCAGGGGCGAGGCCTGCGGCGCGGGTGCCCTCGCCGCGGTGCTCTGGGCGGCGCGCGACCTCGGCGCAGATCGCGCCCGCGTCCTGCGCCACTCGACGTCGGGGGATGTGACAGGCGACCTCGACGAGGTGGTCGGCTACGGCGCCGCCGTCCTCACGCGCCCCTCCTCGATCCTCTGATCCGCGCGCAGGAGCGGCGAGGGCTGGCCTGCGCGTGATGCGGGCTTTCCCTGCGTGCCGGCCCGTGGCAGGATACCGCGGGAGCCGACATGCGCGTGCCCTTCTTCTACGGCTGGGTGGTGGTGGCCGTGGCCTTCGTCACCATGGCCATCGGCGTCAACTCGCGCACGGCCTTCTCCCTGCTCTTCCCGCCCATCCTGGACGAGTTCGGCTGGGAGCGCGGCGTCACCGCGGCGACCTTCTCCGTGGGCTTCATGCTCTCCATGCTCTTCACGCCGTTCCTCGGCCGGCTCATGGACCGGTGGGGCCCGCGCCGCGTGATCCCCCTGGGTGTGGGGCTCATCTGCGCCGGTCTCGTCCTGGGCACGCTGGCCCGGGAGCCCTGGCACCTGTACCTCACGCTCGGCGTGCTGGTGGTGGGCGGCAGCGTCTGCGTGGGCTACACGGGGCATGCCCTCTTCCTGCCCCACTGGTTCATCCGGCGGCGCGGGGTGGCCATGGGGCTGGCCTTCGCGGGGGTGGGGATCGGCTCCATCATCCTCTTCCCGTGGCTGCAGGCGCTCATTCTCCGCTCCGGCTGGCGCCAGGCGTGCTGGGCGATGGCCGCACTCCTCGCCGTGACGCTCGTGCCGCTCAACGCCATCTTCCAGCGGCGCCACCCGGAGGACCTGCATCTCGTCGCCGACGGCGATCCGGCTCCCACCTCCATCGCCGCCGGCCGCTCGCATCCGGACAACGTCGTGGATCAGGCCTGGGCCTCGGTGGATTGGACGCTCGGCCGCGCCCTGGGGACGGCGAGGTTCTGGTGGGTCTTCCTCGGCTTCTTCTCCGGGCTCTTCGCCTGGTATGCCGTCCAGGTGCATCAGACGAAGTACCTGATCGAGATCGGCTTCACGCCCGCGGTGGCGGCCTACGCTCTCGGCTTCGTGGGGCTGGGCGGCGTCGTGGGCCAGATCGGCCTCGGCCATCTCTCGGATCGCGTGGGGCGGGAATGGGTCTGGACGCTCGCCAGCGCGGGCTTCATCCTCTGCTACGTCCTGCTGCTCCTGATGCGGCAGCATCCCACGCCGGCCCTGCTCTACCTCATGGTGGCCTCCCAGGGCATGCTCGGCTATGGCCTGGCCTCGGTCTTCGGCGCCATCCCGGCCGAGCTGTTCCAGGGCAAGCACTATGGCACGGTGTTCGGCACTCTCGGCCTCGGCGCGGGGGCGGGCTCCGGGACAGGCCCCTGGGTGGCGGGCTTCATCTACGACCGCACCGGTTCCTACGCGCCCGCGTTCTGGCTGGCCATGGGCGCCAGCCTCGTCTCCATCGTCGCGATCTGGCTGGCGGCGCCTCGCAAGGTGCGCGCCGTCGCGGGCCGCATCCCGCACACCCCCCGTTAGTGGGAAGGAGGTTTTCCATGGCGACCGTGAACCCGCTTCCCAGGGAGCAGGCGGCGGAGGACGTGAAGTCGGTCTACGACGGTCTCACGAAGGCCTACGGCAAGATCCCGAACATGTTCGCCGTGATGGCCCATCGGCCCTCCGTGCTCAGGCACTTCATGCCCTTCTATGCCGCCGTCATGCGCGAGGGGACGGTGGAGCCTCGCTACAAGGAGCTGGCCTACCTCAAGGCCTCGACGCTCAACGGGTGCGAGTACTGAACCCGCGCCCACACCGCTTCGTCGAAGCGGGTCGGGATCACCGACGAGCACATCCGGGCGCTCGGGTTCTTCCAGCGCAGTCCGCTCTTCGACGCGAAGGACAAGGCGACGCTGCTCTACGCCGAGCGCGTGACGCGCGGCGCGGCGGCCCTCCGCGAGGGCGCCCTCCAGGCGCTGCGGGAGCACTTCAGCGAGGACCAGATCGTCGAGCTCACGCTCGTGATCTGCGCGGCCAACTTCACCAACCGGTTCAACGACGCCCTCCAGATCCCCCCCGACCTCTAGCCGGGGTCAGGTCTTGCATTCCAACATCAGCCGGGTGCGGTGCCGGGTCGGGATGCGGGTCAGGGCACCTGTCGTCGAGTACCGTTCCGAGCGCGACAGCCGTGACGCCGGGACCACATGTTGGATTGCAAGACCTGACCCCCCTCACGTGTTGGATTGCAAGACCTGACCCCCGAAGCGGGCGGCCAGGGGGGCCCAGCGGTCCAGCAGCGCGAGCACCGTGTCGGGCCCCTCCGACGGCAGGCGGAGGATCGAGCGGGTGATGCCGGCCGCGGCGTAGCGGTCGAGCAGCGCCTCGTCGGGCGCTGTGCCGAACACCGACACCGAGATCGTCTGCATGTCGCGCCCGGCGCGCGCCGCCCGCGCGCGCAGGTCCGCGAGCCCCTCCAGCACGCGCGCGGCGGCGCGCGCCCGCGGGAACCATCCGTCGCAGAAATCCACCACGCGCTGCAGCGTGTGGCCGCTCTCGCCGCCCATCAGGATGGGGGGGTGCGGCTTCTGCGCGGGCTTCGGCCATGCCCAGATGGGGTCGAAGCGCACGATCTCGCCGTGAAACTCGGCCTCGTCCTTGGTCCAGATCTCCTTCATGGCGAGCACCTGCTCGGTGAGCCGCTTGAAGCGCGTCGTGAAGACGGTGCCGTGGTTCTCCATCTCCTCGGCGTTCCAGCCGCCGCCGACCCCGAAGAGGAAGCGCCCGCCCGAGAGGAGATCGAGGGTCGCCACCTCCTTGGCTGTCGTGATGGTGTCCCGCTCGATGAGGAGGCAGATGCCCGTGCCGACGAGGAGCGTCCGGGTCGCCGCCGCGGCGGCCATGAGCGCCACGAAGGGATCCAGCGTATGGGAGTACTCGCGGGGCAGCTCGCCGCCGCTGGGGAAGGGGGTGCGGCGGCTCGCGGGGATATGGGTGTGCTCGGTGAGGAAGAGCGACTCGAAGCCGCGCTCCTCCGCGGCGCGCGCCAGCTCGTCCGCGCGGATCGAGTAGTCCGTGGCGAAGATGCAGAGGCCGATATGCATGGGTTCCTCCCGGGGGGGTCTGGTTGGGGTTCGCGCCGAGCGTAGCCGCCCGGAGCGTGTCCGTCAAGCGCCCCCGTCTGTCCGCTTGCATTCCGACCCCCGAGTCTGGTAAGGGGAGAGGTCATGGCAGAGAGCGCGGCCTTCGCGGCCCTCCCCGTGGGGCGGACGGTGACGGTGCGCCGCACCGTCTCCGAGTCCGACGTCTACCTCTTCGCCGGTCTCACCGGGGATCACTCGCCGAACCACACGGACGAGGAGTACATGCGGGCGACGCGCTACGGCCGGCGCATCGCCCACGGGGCGCTCTGCATCGGCCTCATGTCCACGGCCTCCACCAAGATCATCGACGGGCTGCCGGGCACCATCGTCTCCTACGGCTACGACCGCGTGCGCTTCCCGGCGCCGCTGTTCTTCGGCGACACGGTCACCGTGACCTACGAGATCGTCGAGCGCGATGAGGCGGCGCTCAAGACCTTCGCCCGCGTGACCTGCACCACGCAAAGGGGCGACGTGGTGGCCGCGGCCACCCACATCCTCAAGATCGTCGAGTGAGCGCCGACCCGCGCCCGCCGCTGTCCGTCCTGGCGGGCGTCCGCGTGCTCTCCTTCACCCAGTTCCTCCTCGGGCCCTCGGCCGTGCAGTTCCTCGCCGACCTCGGGGCGGACGTGGTGAAGATCGAGCCTCCAGGAGGCAAGCTCTGGGAGCGCAACTGGGCCGGTTGCGATCTCTACCTCAACGGCGTGAGCGCCTTCTACCTCCTGGCCCACCGGAACCAGCGCAGCCTCACGCTGGACCTCAAGCGGGAGGAGGGGCGCGCCGTGGCGCGCCGGCTCATCGAGGGCGCGGATGTGCTGGTCCAGAACTTCAGGCCGGGCGTGCTCTCCCGCTGGGGCCTCGGCTGGGAGGAGGCGCGAGCCCTGAACCCGCGGCTCATCTACGTGTCGGCCTCGGGCTACGGCGAGGCGAGCCCGTACCGCGACCGCCCCGGCCAGGACCTCCTCATGCAGGGCCTCTCGGGGCTCGCCTGGCTCTCCGGGCGAGCCGGCCAACCGCCGACCCCGGTGGGCACGCCCGTCATCGACCAGCACGGCGCGACGCTCCTGGCTCTCGGCGCCCTGGCGGCGATCATCGAGCGGGGACGGACGGGGCGGGGAGTCCACGTCGAGGTGAGCATGCTGCGCGCGGCGCTGAACCTGCAGCTCGAGCCCGTCTCCTACTTCCTCAACGGGGCGCGACTCGAGAAGAGCGACACGCCGCTGGCCGGAATGTTCCACCCGGCGCCGTACGGGGTGTACGAGACGCAGGACGGCCACGTCATCGTCTCCATCTCGCCCTTCCAGGCGCTGGCCGATGCGCTGGCGCTGCCCGAGCTCGCCCGCCATGCCGGCGCGCCCCGCCTCTTCCACGCCAGGGAAGAGATCGCGCGGGCGCTCGTGCCCGTGCTCAGGACGCGGACCACGGCCGAGTGGCTGACCTTCTTCGCCGAGCGCGGGGTGTGGGCCGCCGCCGTCCTGACCTATGCCGAGACCTTCGCCGACCCCGCCGTGCGGGCGGCCGATGCGGTCGAGGAGGCGCCGCACCCCGTGGCGGGGCCGGTCAAGTTCCTGCGCTTCCCGGTGGAGCTGTCCACGGGACGGGCCGGCGTGCGCCGGCCGCCGCCCCTGTCCGGCCAGCACTCGGACGAGATCCTGCGCGAGGCCGGCTACCCCGAGGCCGACATCGCCCGCTTGCGCGCCGACGGCGTCATCTGACCGCGCGAGGCCGCGGGGGGCGCGGACTACCGCAGCTCGGGGATCACCCACTCGGGGGGCCGGCCGGCCGCGACGCGCTGGATATTGTCGAAGCCGTTGCGGAAGGCCTTGGCCCAGTTCTCCCAGGTGGGGCCGGCGGTGTGCGGCGTGATGATCACGTTGTCCAGCGCGAAGAGCGGGTGATCCGCCCCCGGCGGCTCCTGCACCATGACGTCGAGCCCCGCGCCGGCGATCTGCCCCGAGGTCAGCGCCTTGTGGAGCGCCGCCTCGTCCACCACCGGGCCCCGGCAGGTGTTGATCAGCAGGGCCGTGTCCTTCATGGCGTTGAACTCCGCCGTGCTCATCAGGTTGCGCGTCTCGGCGTTCAGCGGCACGTGCAGGCTCACCACGTCCGAGGTGCGGAGCAGCTCCGGGAAGAGCACGAAGCGCACGCCGAGGGCGTCCTCCTGGTCCTCGCTGAGCCGCACGATGTCGTGGTACTGCACGTCCATGTCGAAGGCGCGCGCCCGCCGCGCCACCCGCTTGCCGATGCGCCCGAGCCCCACGATGCCGAGCCGCTTGCCCTCGAGCTCGTAGAGCCGCGTCTGCGAGAAGTCGCCGACCCGCCACTTCCCGGCCACCACGTTCTGATGCTGCCAGACGAGCTGCTTGTAGACGGCCAGGATCAGCATGAGCGTGTGCTCGGCCACGGCCACCGAGTTGGCGCCGCCGTTATTGGCGACGGGCACCTGCGCCCGGCGCGCGGCCTCGAGGTCGAGGCGGTCGTAGCCGGCGCTGATGAGCTGCACCAGCCTGAGGCGGGGCGCCGCGCGGTAGAAGTCCCGGTCGAGCGCCTCCCGCGCGAAGCCCAGGAAGAACTCGGCGTCCTGGAGCGAGGGCAGGAACTCCGGCGAGGTCTGCTCCACCACGTGGAGCTCGAAGCCCGCGGGCACCATGGCGCGGGCGATGTTCATGACGGGGGCGGGGAGCACCGGCGAGAAGACGATCTTGATGGCCACGGGGTCCTCCTCGGGGCGCCGCTCAGGGGCGCGGCGCGATGATCATGTAGGTGGCGCGGCCGACGGCCACGAGCCGGCCGGCCGGGTCGGTGATGGTCGCCTCGCCGACGGCGATGGTCCGGCCCCGGCGCAGGATGCGCCCCTCGGCGAAGACCTCGCCCTCGCTGGCGGCGCCGAGGAAGCTCACGTTGAGGTCCAGCGTCGTCTGCCCCACCCCTCCCGCGGAGGCGTCGTGCAGCGTGCCCAGCGCCCCGCCCACGGCCGCGTCCACCAGCGAGCTCAGGACGCCGCCGTGGACGGGGGCGCCGGGGGCGTTCCGGAGCGCGTCGCGGATGGGGACGCGCAGGCGCACCCAGCCTTCCCGGGCGTCGTCCACCTCGATGCCGAGGTGGCGCCAGAAGGAGTTGGCCTGGGCTCGCAGGCGGACGGCGGTCAGGAGGTCCTCGGGCATGGGTCGGGGCGCGCCGCGCGCGCGTTCCCCGCATCATGGGCGAGGAGACGGCCCTCGTCAACCCCGAGCCCGCGCTGCTATCATGCTGCCCTCATGTGGAAGCCGCTGGCCCGCCGGGAGACGCGCTACCTGAGGCCCCGGGTCCTCCTCTCCCTCTCGCTCGTGACCGGGGTCGTGGGGGCGGGGACCGTGGGCTACGCCTGGCTCTGGCGGGGCATCGGAGGCACCTGGCTCGACGCCCTGTTCATGACCATCATCACCATCACGACCGTGGGCTACGGCGAGGTCAGGCCGCTCGACGGGACGGGGCGCATCTTCACCATGTTCGTCGCCGTCATCGGCGTGGGGAGCCTCTTCTACGCCCTCGGCGTCCTCATGGAGTACCTCGTCACGGTCAGGCTGGCCGATCCCGGGGGGAGGCGCAGGATGGAGAAGCAGATCGCGAAGCTTTCGGGGCACGTGATCCTGGCGGGGCTGGGGCGCGTCGGGGGCCAGGCGGCGCTGGAGCTCAAGGAGGCGGGCGTTCCGTTCGTCGTCATGGATCCCAGTCCGGCGGCCTCGCGGAGGACCGAGGAGCGCGGCTACCTCTGGGTCCAGGGGGATGCGACGGAGGACGAGGTCCTCGAGAGCGCCGGCGTCCGCCGGGCGCGCGGCCTCATCGCCACGACGGCCAATGACGCCACCAACATGTACATCGTGCTCTCGGCGCGCGTCCTCAACCCGACTCTCTACATCGTCTCGCGGGCCGTGGACGACACGAGCGTGGCCAAGCTCATCCGCGCCGGCGCCAACCGCGCCATCAGCCCCTACGCCATCGGCGGCCACCGCCTGGCCCACCTCATCCTGAGCCCCACCGTCGTGGACTTCTTCGAGACCGCGCTCCGCAAGGGGAACGAGGCGCTCAACATCGAGGACCTGGCGGTCTCCGCCGACAGCCGCATCCTCGGGCGCACGCTGGGCGACATTGACATCCGTCAGGCCACCGGCGCCACGGTGCTGGCCATCCTGCGCGAGGGCACCCCCCTGGTGAACCCGGGGAGCGACCTGGTGCTGGCCTCGGGCGATCGCCTCCTGGCCCTCGGCACGAGCGATCAGCTGGAGCGGCTCGAGAAGCTGATCGGCAACGGCGCGCCCCGGGGCCGACCGTGACCCCGTTTCCCCTCGAGGCGCTGCCCGCCGAACTGGAAGCCCTCCGCCAGCGGACGGGCGCTTTCCTCCGTGATGAGCTCCTGCCCGCCGAGCGCGCCCAGGGCGTCCGGGAGGAGGCGGATGCGCCGCCGGCCCTCAGGCGGTGGGTGCGCGCCCGCTCGGAGGCCCGCGGCCTCTTCCGCCTGCTCCAGCCTGCGGAGGCCGGCGGGGGCGGCCTCGGCCCTGTAGGCCAGGCCGCGCTGCACGAGGAGATCGCCGCCTCCAACTGCGTGCTGGGCCGCCTCGTGCTGGGCGGCGACGGCGGGCTCCTGCGCCACGGCACGGCCGATCAGCGCCGGCGCTTCCTTGCGCCTGTGCTCTCGGGGGAGCTCGGCGCCGCCTTCGCCTTCACCGACGCTCCCGAGGGACCGCGGACGACCGCGGTGCGGCGCGGCGAGGCCTTCCTCCTCACGGGCGTCAAGGCCTTTGTCACCGACGGGCCGCAGGCCGACCTCCTCCTCACCGTGGCCCGCGTCACCGAGAACCAGGGCGGGCCCACCGGGACGGCGCTCTTCGTGCTCCGGCGCGCGGACCCGGGAGTGGTGCTGCGCCGCGAGCTGCGGACGCTGGACGGGGGGCTGCACGGCGAGTTCGAGCTGCGGGAGGCCGCCGTGCCGCCCGAGGACGTGCTGGGGGAGATCGGCCAGGGGCTGCCGCGCGCGCTGGAGAGCATCACGGCGCTGAGGCTGCGGGCGTCCGCTCAGGCCTGCGGGACGGGGCGCTGGGTGCTCGGCTACACCCTGAGCCAGACGGCGCGCCCCCACCGGAGCGGGACAGCCCTCGCCGCGCGGGAGCAGGTGCAGGCCATGATCGCCGACAGCGCGATGGACCTCTTCGCCGCGCGCTCGGCGCTCGGGGCCTGCGCCCGCCTCGCCGAGGGCGGAGGAGCTGTCGAGACCGAGACGGCCATGGCCAAGGTGCTCGCCACCGAGGCCGTGGCGCGCATCGTGGACCGCGCGATGCAGCTCACGGGAGGCGCGGCCGTGGTCGAGGGCCATCCGCTGGCGCGGCTCTACCGCCTGATCCGCGGCTGGCGCATCGGAGAGGGCACGACGGAGGCGCTGCGGCTGGTGATCGCGCGCGGGCTCCTGGAGCGGCAGCCGCAGGGCGGGAGAGGCGAGGGTGAGTCGGCCGGGAGCGGCTGAGCCCGGCGGGAGCCGGGGATGAAGGTGCCCGGTGGGCGGGACCGGTGCGCCGTCCACCGGGCGGTGGGGTTGCGGCAGGACTATGCCTGCGCGCCTCCCGGCATGCGCCGGGATCTCGGTACTGCCGTACCGCTGCTGCGCGACGCCGTCAGACGACAGAGCCCTGGCGGCGCTCTTCGTAGCCGGGTGGAGTATCTTCCATTTACCCTCCCCGACGGTGGTCGCCGCGACAAGGAGATCGATCTCATCTCCCGTCAATTTCACTCTAGTGGCGGACGGGGCCCGCGTCAATAAGTGCAACGCACTAGCAGGCGCTGAAAAAGGCCCATCTGCGGAGGTACGGCGCCCTCGGCCGCACGCTCACCGTGGCTCGCTCACGCTCGCCCGGGTCTCCGGATCCGCTCCCCTCGCCTCCGGCTCGGCCCGCCAGGCGGAGTACGCCTCGCGTGCGGCCGTCGGGCGCCGGCTTGCATCTGGACCTTCTTGAGTGCCTGCGGCGTTCTTTCCGCATGCTGCCAGGCCCATCTTCTGACGCCCCTGTCGCCGCGACGCGGCACGAGGACGTGACGGGGGCCCAGGTTGGGGCGCGCGGGCCACACGTGAGACAGCCGCTGACCACCCCCGAGCGGGCCGCTCCCGCGCCCCCCCGGGCCAAGCCGCCGAGATTGAATCGTTCTGGGCCGGAGCACTGCGGCACCCCGCTTGCGCCGGAAACTGCTATAGTTAGCTGCAGGCAGGTGCCCCTGGGGGAGGGCGTGACATGGACTGGCCCATCGACTGGTCGGGCCCGGGCGTCTCCGACGCGCTGATCCAGAGCATCATGAATGCGCTTGGCTGGGCCATGCTGGTCGCCTTCGTGATCCTGCTCCCCCTCGCCGTGCTCTTTTCCCCCATGACCCGTCACCGGCGCTTCTGGTGCGCCCAGAGCCGGCGTGACGTGGAGGTGGAGTTCGCGCTGGGGGGCCTCCCGGGATTCGGGCGGCCCGTCGCTGTGAGGTGGTGCAGCGTGTTCGATCCTCCCACCGCCGTGCGATGCCGCCGGCTCTGCCTGGAGGCGAGCTACAGGCGCCGGTGGAACACCGCCTCGCCCCTGAGGCACACGGGCGCGGGGTAGGCCGGGAGCGGCGCGAGAGGGTCGGGGGTCCAAACCGTTCAGGGAGGTGGCGATCATGGAATGGGGTGGCGCAGTGATGGCGAGCCTCGTGGTCCTGCTCCTGCTGGGTCCCCTGGCTGTGATGGTGGCCGGGGCGCTGCTGCTGTCGGTCTTCGCCCAGTTCCTGCCGGCCAGCCCCTCGGTGGCTCGGACGTCGTTCGACTGCCCGTTCTCCCGCCGGCGGGTGAACGCGGCGTTCCTGTCCTGGCCGGGGGCCGATCATCCGGACGATGTCGTCTCGTGCTCGGCCTTCGCGGAACCCCAGCGCATCCGCTGCAAGAAGGCCTGCCTCGCGATGGCGCACACGGCTTCCGTCGGCACGCCCGTCGTTCCGCGCTTCTCGCTGATCGCCGACGGCGTGGCCTACCGGACATAGCCATGGAGCGGAGCGCCAAGCCGGCGCCGCCCGAGATGTGCCCGTTCCTCGTGCCCGTGACGGCCGATCGCCTGTGGATGTACCCGGTGGGCGCGTACTGCCGCCGGCCGGGGGGCGGGGTGCGCGTCCCGGCGCCGGCGACCCTGGCCTCGGTGTGCGCCACCCCGGCCCACCGGGCCTGCGGGGGCTACCGCGCGGGCCGGGACGAGCCTCCCCGATAAGCGCCGGTGATCGCTCGGTTCTGATCATTCGATTTGCCAGCCGCCCCGGCGGCCCCCTACGCTCGTGGGTGACCGATCCGACGCCCAGGAAAGGGGGGCCCCGCGATGATCTTCCGGCAGTTTCTCGCGCCCGGCACCGGCTGCGCCAGCTATCTGCTCGGCTGACCGCGCGCAGCCAGCTGCGCTGTGGTGGATCCACAGCAGGACATCGCCCCGTATCTCGAGGCGGCCGCGCAGGCCTCGCTGCGCATCACCCACATCGTCGAGACCCACGCGCAGGGTGATCACCGCTCCGGCGCGCGCCTCCTCACCTCGGTGACGCGGGCCCCGGTCTTCTTCCACGAGTCGGCCGAGGTGGGCTTCCCTCACGCGGACCTCGCCGATGAGGAGGAGCACGAGCTGGGCAATGTCCGCCTGACCGCGCTGCACACCCCGGGCCACACCCCCGAGGGGCTGTCCCTCCTGGTGGCGGATCGGAGGCGAGCGACGGAACCCTGGAGCGTGCTCACGGGCGACACCCTCATGCCGGGCCGGGTGGGAGCACCCGAGGTCGAGGAGGCCGGCGCGGCGGCCGCCCTGGCCGAGCGTCTGTACGACAGCCTCCACGGCACGCTGCTCAAGCTGCCGGACTCCGTGGAGATCTATCCGGCTCACGTGAGCGGCAGCGCAACGAGCCCAGGCCTGGTCGCGCCGATGGGCTCGACCATCGGCCGTGAGCGCCGCGAGAATCCCGCCCTCCAGTACCGCTCCCGGGCCGAGTTTGTCCGCTTCGTCCTGGCCGACCTGCCGCCCGCTCCCCCGGAGTTCGCCAGGACCCGGCGCTGGAACCTCGGCCTGGAGTGACGGGCCGGCGGCCCCCTGGGCCCGCCGCCTCTTCCCGGCGCCGGCCAGCGTCCTCGTGATACGCTCCCACGCGGCCCCCGCCGCGGGGGCGGGGCCGGGCAGCCGCGAGTCACCCTGAGGAGGACGCAATGGCGCGCATCCCCATGATCGAGCAGCGGGCCCAGGTCGAGCGCGGCGGCGAGGCCGCCTTCGACCTCATCGCCGAGAGCCGCGGCAAGGTGGCCGGGCCCTTCGCCGCGCTTCTGCACAGCCCCGAGCTGGCGAGCCGCACGGCGCAGCTCGGCGCCCACATCCGCTTCGAGTCGGCGCTGCCGGGGCAGATCTGCGAGCTCGCCATCCTCACCGTGGCCCGCCAGCTCGACTGCCGCTACGAGTGGGCGATGCACGCGCCGCTGGCGCGGAAAGCGGGCGTCCGTGACGATGCCATCGCCGCCATCCGCGACTGGCGGGCGCCGGCCGGCCTCACCGACGACGAGGCGCAGATCGTGGGCTACGTGACCCAGCTCCTCGCTGCCCACCGGGTGGACGAGGAGACGTTCCGCGCCCTCGAGGCGCGCCTCGGCGTTCGCGCCCTCGTCGAGCTCACCGCCACGGCCGGCTACTATGGGATGATCGCCTGCACCCTCAACGCCTTCGACGTGACGCCGGGGCCCGTGGCCGAGCGGCTCCCGGTCTGAGCCGGAGCTGACGAGGAGGATCCATGCGGGGAGTCGTGTTCCTCGGGGAGCGGGAGCTGGCGCTGAGGGACTTCCCCGATCCCACGCCGGGGCCGGGGGAGGTGGTCATTGCCATGAAGGCCTCGGGCATGTGCGGGAGCGATCTCCACCCCTATCGTGCCTCCCGCCAGGGCGGCGCCGCCGCCGCGCTCGGGCTGGGCGGCAAGGGCGAGCCCGTGATCGCCGGGCATGAGCCCTGCGGCGTCGTCGCCGCGAGAGGCCCCGGCGTCAGCGCGGAGGAGGCGCCCACGGGGATGCGGGTCATGATCCATCACTACCGCGGCTGTGGGCGCTGCCGGCACTGCCGCAGCGGCTGGTCCCAGCTCTGCCCGCAGGGCATCGTCGTGTACGGCGTCACGGGGCATGGGGGACACGCTCACTTCATGAAGGTGCCGGCGAGCACGCTGGTCCCGCTGCCCGACGCGCTCACCTTCGAGGAGGGCGCGGCGATCTCCTGCGGCACCGGCACCGCCTATGGCGCGCTCAAGCGCCTCGGCGTCTCGGGGCGGGACACGGTGGCCGTCTTCGGCCAGGGGCCCGTGGGCCTCAGCGCCACCATGCTGGGCGCGGCCATGGGCGCGCGGATGATCGCCGTGGATCCCGTGGCGGAGCGCCGGCGGCTCGCCGAGGAGCTGGGCGCGGCGGCGGTGATCGACCCGGGGGCCGTGGACCCGGTGGCCGCGCTGCACGACCTGACCCACGGCGAGGGCGTGGACGGCGCCATGGAGTGCGCGGGCAGCCCCGAGGCGCGGGTCGCGACGGTCAGGAGCGTGCGCACCTGGGGCCAGGCCTGCTTCGTGGGCGAGGGGGGGACGGTGACGCTGGAGGTGAGCCCGCACCTCCTGCGGCGCCAGGTGACGCTGCACGCCTCGTGGACATTCTCGACCGTGGGGCAGGAGGAGTGCGCCCGCTTCGTCGCCAGCCGGAAGATCCCGCTGCATCGCCTGCTGACGCATCGCTTCTCGCTCGAGCAGGCCGCCGAGGCGTACCGCCTCTTCGACACGCAGACCACCGGCAAGGGCGTCTTCCTCCCGTAAACCATCCCTTGCCCGGGGGCGCGAGTCACGCCCGGGCTCGTGCCCGGGCGGCGATGGCGTCCTGGCAGAGGCTCGTTGGTCCCGGGCCAGGCCCGTAGTACATTGTGCGACATGGGAAACACCATCACGATCCGCCTGGAGCCGGAACTGGAGAAGCGCCTCGACCGGCTCTGCAAACAGACCGGCCGGAGCCGTAGCGACGTCGTTCGTGATGCGCTGCGACGCCAGCTGAGCCTGCTCCGTTTCGAGGCGCTCCGTCGAAAGACGCTGCCATTCGCCGAGGCGCGGGGCTACCTGACCGATGAGGATGTCTTCCGGGACATCTCGTGAGGGTGTTTCTCGACACGAACGTGCTCGTCAGCGCCCTGGCGACGCGAGGCGTGTGTGCCGATGTGCTCAGGGTCGTCCTGGCCGAGCACACCCTCGTCACGAGCGAGGTCGTGCTTCGAGAGCTGACCCGGGCGCTTCGAACCCGCATCAGACTGCCCGCCCGGGCGGTTGACGAGGTCGAACGCTTCTTGCGCGAGCACGAGGTGGTCCCGCAACCGAGCGCACCCTCGCCCCTTCGAATCCGGGACGCCGACGACCGCTGGGTGCTCGCGTCCGCCGTCGATGCTCGCGCGGATCTTCTCGTGACCGGCGACCGGGACCTCCTGGACGTCGCCGCGGATGCGCCCGTGAAGATCGTGGACCCGCGAGCCTTCTGGGAGCTCATGCGCCAGCCCTGAAGTGCCGGACAGCGGGACCCGCTGACGAGCGGCCTCGACATCGCGCTCGAGCAGGCCGCCGAGGCCTACCGCCTCTTCGACACCCAGACCACCGACACGGGCGTCGTCGTCCCGTGAACAATTGCCGACCTCGCGAGGCGCGCGATCTGGGCGTGATCCCGTCGCGCCGACGTGGCGATCGAGCGCTGAGCGGAGAGGTGACGGGCGCCGGGGTCGCGCCCGTCACGCGAGCCCGAGCGCGGCGCGCATCCTCCCGCGGACGAGCTCGTACACGGGGCGCACGGCATCGAGGTCCGCCGGAGTGTACTGGCCCCCTTCGTAGCGGGCTTCCTTCGCCTCCTTGTAGAGGCGCTCGAAGGGCTCGGTGATCTCCCGCGTCTCAGCCTGGGCGCTCATCTTGGCCCAGCGGTCGCTGTGGCCGGCGATCTGGGCGTGGCCCTGGCCGGCGAGGAAGGCGTCGACATAGTGCAGCGCGATGTGAAACCAGACGATGACGACCTACTCCCGGTATGGCTGCCCGGGCGTGTTGATGTGGGCGGCGAAGGCCTCGAAGCGTCCCGCGGAGAGAAGGTGCTCGTCACGCCCGGGCATGAGCCTGGGCGGCGATGGCGTCCTGGAAGAAGCGGAGCGCAACGGGGTGCGTGACCTTGACGGGGTAAGCGCCCTCCGGGATGAACTGGCGCGGATCGCGGCCACGCAGGTGCACGGTGGTGAAGTCGAACCCGATACCGCGGAATGCCTCCATGAGCCGGCATTCGGCAGTGGCCAGCCCCGCCGCGGTTGGCTCATCCTGAGTGTCCACCAGGGTCCAGAGCTGGAGCTCGGGGGGATCCATCCGGATGGTCAGATACGCAGCCACCACGTCGGTGAGGGGGCCGAGATCGAAGCGGAGCTGATCCTCGATGTCTTTCAGGTTGCTTGCCACGGCGACCATACTAGACCCTCTCGACGCCACGAGCGTCAACTCCGGTGCGGCTGCTGCGATGCCCGAATCCCCCTGCGCAGGGATAGCGCCGCGATCGGTGAGCAAGACATCAGGCACTTATGGAGACGGGCGGCGTGGGGCTGCCGCCAAGCGTTGCCGGGTGCCAGGCAGGCCTGCTCCCGTCGCCTCCCCGTCAGCCGCCCGGTGCCCCGCCGTTGCGGCATATCTCGCGCTCAAGCAGCAAGAGCCGCCTCTGCGGGCTCCTGGCCCGGGTCTGCTTCAACGCCTCGCCGGTCACCGCCCATCCGACCGAGGCCCAGCTCTACCGCTCAGCCGCCCGGACCGGGGGCGCCCAGCTCCTCGACGAGGTGGAGACGCTCCGGGGCGACAAGGACCGCCTCGACGCCCTGATCAGCGGCCTCAACGTCGGCGTCGAGCTGGGCGGGGTGGTGACGCGGCTCGAGAAGCGGGGCGAGCGCTTCGTGGAGGAGCCGGACGAGGTCCATGCCCCCGCGGGTCCTGGCCGGCATCATGGGCCTCGAGGACACGCTCGAGGACCGGGCGCTGCCCCTCTTCATGCTCCGCCGGCGCCGCTCGGACGCCCGTCGCGCGGCTTGGTCGTGCCACCGAGGGCGAGGCCCAGACCCTCCGCGACCAGTGCGCCCTCGCCGGCCTCCCGAACCCCCTCGGGATCGCCCGGCGGCAGCTCTGGAACGGAGGCCGGCGCCGATGGTGTGAACAGCAGCCCATCATGAGGCTGCGAGCCCCTCAGAACTGACGGCACCCGCCGCACGTCTCGAGAAACCGAGAGAAGCGCTGGAGCCAACGCTGATTCTCGGGGGGCAGCGACTGAGGGTCGCGGGCCTTCCGCCGCACGCCCTTGATGCTCTCGCCCGTCGGCAGGCGGATCGTGAAGGGTCCGGCGTCGGTGGCGCACAGGCACAGGTGCTCCTCGGGTCTCTTCACATCGGCCCGCGGCACTTTCACGATGTGCAGGGCCGGCATGGCGCTCCGGAGGGCCCGTGCCCACTGACGACACGTCGCGGCCCGTATTCGCGCTCCGTCGTTCCAGTCGCTCATCTCCCGGATGTCACAGCCGAGACGGAGCAAGAGGGAGCGGAGGATGCGCCAGGTGGGCCGATTCACCGCGAACGACCTCGGGGAGCGCGTCTTCGACCGGACGGCGAGGAGATCCATACCCATGATGGTGAGCACCCTACTCCGTGGGCCAGATGTCGCACAAGGGGCCATGCGGGCCTGGGCGTCAGTCGGGGACGCCGGTGAGGACGAAGGCGGCCCAGGCGAAGGGGTGCGGATGCTGCGCCAGCGTGGCGCGCCCGGCCTGACGGAGGGCCTGCGCGGGCCCGAGCCGCTCGAGGGCGTCGTAGAAGTGCTCCATCAGCGCGAAGCTCGCCCGGTCGTCCACCTTCCACAGGGTCGTGATCACCGCGGGGGTGCCCGCGTAGAGGAAGGCGCGCTGCAGTCCCACCAGCTCGTCGCCGCGCGAGAGCCGTCCGAGTCCGGTCTCGCAGGCCGAGAGCACCACGAGCCGCGCCCCGAGGTCGAGCCCGAAGATCTCCCGCACCTCGAGCCGGCCGTCCTCGGCGCCCTCGGGCGCCAGGAGCAGGGCCGAGGCCAGCGGATCCTGCTCGTCCAGGGCGCCGTGGGTGGCGAAGTGCAGGAGCGCGCTTCCGCCCGCGAGCGTCTTCACGCGCGCCTCGGTGGCCTCAGCGCGGACCAGGATGCTCGCCCCGGGGAAGTGGGTGCCCACATTGCGCGCCTCCCGCTCCGCGTAGCGCAGCTCGAGGGCGGGGCCGAGATCGGGGTTGCCCACGGCCACCGCGCGCGCGTCCCTGCCTCCGCCCTTGCCCTCGAGGTACTTGAGCACGCTGGCGCTGGGCAGGGTGGCCAGCGTGTAGTCCTCGACCAGCCAGCGCCCCCGAGGACTCCTGAGCGCCGCGAACGGCAGGTAGTGGAGCACGTCGTGCGGGACGATGAGGAGCCGATCCCCGGCGAGGCGAGGGCGCGCGGCCGACAGCAGCGCGTCGTGGAGCCGCCGGCTGCGGGCCTGGACCTCGGCCAGCGCGGCGTTGTCGGCGATGGCGGCGCGGAGCTCGCGCACGGCCCCGACCAGGAAGCGCCGGCTCACCGGGAGCCGCAGCGACTCCACTGCCGTCCGCGTGACGATCCAGAGCAGCGTCTCGGGCTCGGTGACCAGGTACTCGAGGAGCGCCGTCCCCTCGGGCAGGAGGCGCTGGAGCTCCGCCAGGTGCACCGGCTCCACGCTCATGAGCGAGGCCTGCTCGCGGCTCTCCCCGCGCACCCGCTCGAGGAAGGCGCGGTAGGCCGCCTCGGCGGCCTGGAGGCGCCCGCGCCGCCACGCCGGGTCCGCGGCCGCCTCGTCCTCCGTCCCCGCCTCGCTCTCGGCCGCGGCCGCGCGCGCCTCGGCGAGCTGGGCCCGGAGGCGCAGCTCCTCCTCCACCAGGGCCCGCGTCTTCCCCTTGGAGAGGGTGGTGTGGGTGCCCAGGAGATCGAGGAAGGCGCGCGCCCTGGCGCGCTCGGCGAAGCCGAAGGCCTCCTCGCTCCGGCCCAGCGCCAGCGCCGCGCGCGCCGCCCCGTGATAGATCCCGAGCTTGTCCTCGAGATACCCGCTCCTGTAGGCGGCCTCCTCCAGCTCGCTCCTCACGTCCTCCACCAGGCGCATCGCCTCGCTGTACTCCCGCAGCGCCTCCTCCCAGCGCCGGTCCGCCAGGTGGATCCGTCCCATCTCGGAGTGGAGCGAGATCAGCAGCCCCACCCGGCCGAGCCGTTGCGCCTCGGGCAGCGCCCGGGCGAAATGCTCGAGCGCGCCCGCGCTGTCTCCCCGCGCCCGGGCCAGCTGGCCGAGGGCGCTCACCACCTGCGCCTTCACCTCGGGCTCGCCGGAAACCTCCAGCGCTTTCCGGAGCGTGGCCTCGGCCTCGGGGTAATGCCCCAGATGGCGCTGGGCATTGCCGACGAGGAGGAGCGCCTGGGCCAGGTGGAGCCGCGCGGTCTGTCTCGGGCGCGCGGCCTTCTCGCTCCGGACCCGCTGCTCGAGGAGCGCCACGGCGCGAGCGCCCTGCTCCGCCGCGGTGGCGTGGTCTCCCTGGGAGGCCGCGACGCCGGCGAGCCCCCGCGACAGGCTGCCACTCCAGGCCCCGGCGCGCCGCTTGAAGGGCGAGGCCTGGACCAGCTCGAGGGCGGATTCGAAGGTCTGCCGCGCGCGCGGGAGATCGCCCACCCGGCGGTACGAGGTGCCCAGCGAGTTGGAGGCGCTGACGAGGGCCGCGGTGACCTCCACCGTCCGGGGCGCGTCCCGGAGCAGCTCCAGCGCCCGCGTCCCCGCGCGGATGCCGCGCTGGTACTCGCCCAGCCGCGGGGCCGAGAAGGAGGCGGCGGTGTGCGCGTGGCCGGCCTCCAGCGGCTGTCCCGCGCGCTCGAGGCGCTCGGCCTCGCGCTCGTAGAAGGCCAGGGCCTCGCGCCCCGCGCCGTGCTGGATGGCCGCGAGGGCATCGGTGGGGCGCAGACCGAAGCGCCCCTCCTCGCGGGGCGGCGGGGCGGGAGCCGTGATCCGGGCCCCCGCGGCGGCCGGGGCGGCCCTGGCGGTGGGCGCCGGCGCAGGGACAGGCGCCGCCGCCGACGCGCAGCCTCCCGCCGCCAGGGCCAGCGCGAGCCCCGCCCCCAGCAGGCGGCTCCGGAGGCGCCGCGCCGTCACCGCCCCCTGAAGCGAGGCTCGCGCTTCTCGAGGAAGGCCCTGATGGCCTCGCCCGTGTCCTCGGTGGTGATGTTCACGCTCTGGGCCATGCCCTCGTGCTCCAGCGCCTCGTCGAGCGTCACCGAGAAGGCATTGGTGAGCAGCCGCTTGGTCAGCCCCAGCGCGATGGGGGGGCCGGCGGCCAGCCGGTCGGCCCAGCCGCTCACGAAGGCGTCCAGCTCGGCGGCCGGCACGACGCGGTTCACGAGGCCGATCTCGGCGGCCTGCCTGGCGGAGATCACCTCCGCGAAGAAGGCCAACTCCTTCGCCCGGTGCATGCCGATGAGTCGCGGGAGGAGCCAGGTGCCGCCCACATCCACGCTGAGGCCGCGCCGGGAGAAGATCTCCGAGAAGCGCGCGGTGTCGGCGGCGACGATCAGGTCGCAGCCCAGCGCCAGGTTGCAGCCGCCGCCCGCGGCCACGCCGTTGACCTTGGCGATGACAGGCTTGGGAATGCGGTGCAGCGCCAGCGCGACCTCGGCCACATGCCGCATGGCGGTCATCGGCGGCCCCTGCACGGGTGGGCCCGCCGAGAGATCGGCGCCCGAGCAGAAGGCATCGCCAGCCCCGGTGATGACGAGCACGCGGTCGGTGGGGCTCGCCGCCACCTCCCGGAACACGGCGAGCAGCTCGTTCCACATGGCGCCATTCATGGCGTTCTTCTTCTCGGGCCGGTTGAGCGTGAGCGTGACGACGCCGTTGGGCATGCGATCGAGCAGCAGGGTCTCCATGGATGTCCTTTCTACCGGTCGTTCGACAGGATGAGGGTGCCGGCGGCGGAGAGCATCCCGCCCATGCCGTTGACGAGCGACAGCCGGAGGCCCGGGACCTGGCGGGCCCCGCACTCGCCGCGGAGCTGGCGCGTGGCCTCGATGATGGGGAAGATGCCGTACATGCCGCTATGCGTGTAGGAGAGGCCGCCGCCATTGGTGTTGATGGGCAGCGACCCGCCCGGCGTGGAGCGGCCCTCCGCGAAGAAGGAGACGCCCTCGCCCGGGCGCGCGAAGCCCAGCGACTCGAGCATGATGGGCGGCCCCGAGGTGAAGGCGTCGTAGAGCATGATGTGGTCGATGTCGTCGTGGGTGACGCCCGCCATGGCGAAGGCCCGCGCGCCCGACAGCCGAGTGGCCTCGCTGCGGGTGAGCCGCTTCATCTGCGTGAGCATCACGTGCTCGGTGGCCTCCCCGGTGCCGAGCACGTAGACGGGGGCCTTCGGGCAGTCCCGGGCGCGGTCGGCCCGGGTGAGGACCACGGCGCCGCCGGCATCCGTCACGAGGCAGATGTTGAGCACGTTGAAGGGGTAGCACACGGGCCGCGAAGCGAGGACATCGGCCACGGTGATGGGCTCGCGGCGCGCCGCCTTGGGGTTGAGGCAGGCCCAGGCCCGCGTGGAGACGGCCACCTGCGCCCACTGCTCGAGCGTGGTGCCGTACTCGTGCATGTGGCGCGTGGTGATCATGCCGAAGTAGGTGGGCGCCCCGCCGAAGCCGAAGGGCGCCTCGTACTGGCCCTGGAGGCTCAGATCGCGGCGCGGGCTCACGCCCACACCTGACCGGCCGCTCTCGCCGTGGGAGATCACCGCCACGTCGCAGAGGCCGTGGTGGAGCGCCGCCACCGCGTGCTCCACCATGATGATGAAAGAGCAGCCGCCCACGCTGGTGCCGTCCACGTAGCGCGGGGTGATGCCCAGCGCCTCGCCGAGCAGCGCGGGGGAGTGCTGGCCGGCCGTGAAGAGCCCGTCCACATCCGCGATGCGGAGCCCCGCGTCGCGCACGGCGTTGCTGACGGCCTCCAGGTGCAGCGAGAGCTGGCTCTTGTGCGGCAGCGTGCCGATCTCGTCGCTCTCGTCCACGCCCACGATGCAGGCGGCGCCGGAGAGCGCCCTCATGGCCCCGCTCCCGCCGGCCGCGCCGGCCGGAAGAGGGGCAGCGTGATCTCCTCGGTGAGCCGCTCGAAGACCACCTCCACCGGCATGTCGCACCGGATCGCCCGCGGGTCGGGCTCGACGTCGATCAGGTTCGACATCATCCGCGGCCCTTCCTCGAGCTCGACCATGGCCAGGACGTAGGGCGGCTTCACCTTGAAGGCGCGATTCATGGGCTGATGGGCGATCTCGAAGGCGTGGAGCCGCCCGCGGCCGCTGGCCTCTATCCAGGCGATCTGTCGCGAGTGGCAGTGCGGGCAGGCGATGCGTGGGTAGAAGAAGCAGCGGCCGCAGTCGAGACAGCGGGGCAGCATGAGCCGCTGCTCCCTGAGGCCGTTCCAGAAGGGGGTCGCCTCGGGCGTGATCGGGTGAGGCAGCGGGCGCTCGGGCTCCATCGGGCTCCTTTCCGTTTGACCGGTCTCTGCCGCGCCGGTAGCATACCCGCCTGGGCCGAGGCAGGACAAGGGCGCAGCAGGCGAGAGCGGAACGGAGCCAAGGGGAGGCGGCGCATGGCGGTGACAGGCCTCGAGATCACGACGCGCGAGACCGTCCTCGGCGGCCGTGGCTTCGGCGCGGCGGGCGCCTACGAGAAGTGCGCGGGGATCATCCGCTTCGCGGTGGACCCGGCCGATCCGCTCCACCGCGGCATCACCGACCTCGACCTGGCGCCGCGGAGCGCCCGGGGACTCGTCGAGTGCTGGGCCGACTTCTACCTGCTCCAGCCGCTGGATCCCGCGCGGGGCAACGGCCGGCTGCTCCTGGATGTCCCGAACCGGGGGCGCAAGGTCGCGCTGGGCATGTTCAACAGCGCCGTCCGCGTGCCCGACCCCAGCGCTCCCGAGGACTTCGGCAATGGCTTCTTGATGCGCCATGGCTGGACAGTCGCCTGGTGCGGCTGGCAGCCCGATGTCCCGCGCCAGGACGGGCTCATGGCCCTCGGGGCGCCCCGGGCCGCGGGCGCGGGGGGCCGGCTCCGCTGCCAGTGGCGGCCCAATGCCCGCACCGATGTGCTGCCGCTCGCCGACCGCTACCACATCCCGTATCCGAGCGCGGATCTGCACGACCCGGAGGCGGTGCTGACGGTGCGCGAGCACGCGGACGCTCCGGCCGCCGTCGTGCCCCGGAGCGCCTGGGGCTTCCGCCGCCGCGAGCAGTACCGCCTCGTGACCGATGCCTCGCATATCCACCTGGGCGGCGGCTTCGAGCCGGGGAAGATCTACGATCTGGTCTACCGCTCCCAGGATCCGGCCGTCGTGGGGCTGGGGCTGCTGGCCTTGCGCGACGCCGCCGCGTACCTCCGCGGGGCCGGTGCCGCCGCCGGCAACCCTTGCGCGGGCCGCATCGAGCGCGCCTACGGATTCGGGGTCTCGCAGAGCGGGCGCTTCCTGCGCCATCTCCTCCACCTCGGGCTCAACGAGGACGAGGCGGGCGGACAGGTCTTCGACGCCGTGATCCCGCATGTGGCCGGCGCCCGGCGCGGCGAGTTCAACATGCGCTTCGGCCAGCCCTCGCTCAATGCCACGGAGAGCGTGGGCAGCCTCTTCCCATTCACGGACGACGAGGCGACCGATCCCGTGACCGGCGAGCGCGACGGCCTCCTGCTGCGGCTCAGGGCCCGGGGAAAGGTGCCGAGGATCTTCACCATCAACACCTCGGCGGAGTACTGGCGGGGGGATGCCTCGCTGATCCACACCGATGTCGAGGGGGGCCGGGAGGTGGAGCCGCCGGCGGAGGTGCGCATCTACCTCCTCGCCGGGACACAGCACACGCCGGGCACGCTGCCGCCGCCCCCGGCCGATCCCAACACGGGCGGGCGGGGGCTCCACGCCTTCAACGTCGTGGACTACGCGCCGCTCCTACGCGCGGCCCTGGTCAACCTCGACCGGTGGGTGTCGGCAAGCGTGGAGCCGCCGCCCAGCGCCTTCCCGCGCCTCGCCGACGGCACGGCCGTGGCCGGCGAGTCCACGCGGGCGACCTTCGCCGCCATCCCCGGCCTGCGCTTTCCCGACCGGATCGCGCGGCCCGCGCGGCTGGACTTCGGCGTCTCCTTCGCGGAGGGCGTGGTGACGGAGCTGCCTCCCAAGGCCGGCGCGCCCTTCAGGACCTTCGTCTGCGCGGTGGATGGCGACGGCAACGAGATGGCAGGCATCATCCCCGTGGAGCTCCGCGTGCCGCTCGGCACTTTCACCGGATGGAACCCCCGCCATCCCTCCCAGGGGGCGCCGGGGGACCTCATGAGCATGATGGGCTCGACGCTGCCCTTCGCGCGCACGGCGGCGGAGCGCGCGGCCTCAGGCGATCCCCGTCCCTCCATCGGCGAGCGGTACGCGTCGCGCGACGACTACCTGCGCCGCGTGCGCGAGGCCGCCGAGGCGCTCGTGGCGGCCCGCCACGCCCTCGCCGAGGACGTGGAGGCGATGGTGGAGCGCGCGGGGCAGCAATGGGACCTCTTCCACCAGGGCCTCACCACGCAGCCGGCGTAGGACCGGCGAGGAGAGACACGACATGGCGAAGCGGCGGTACACGGTGGGCATCGTCGGGCTCGGCTTCGGCCGCGCTCATATCCCGGCCTTCCAGTCGCAGGGGTGCGAGGTGGTCGCCGTCTGCCAGCGCGATCAGGCCAAGGCGCGCGAGGTCGCGCAGCGCTACGGCGTGCCGCGCACCTTCGAGCGCTGGGAGGCCATGCTCGAGCAGGCGCGCCCCGACATCGTGGTCATCGCCGCCCCGCCCGCGGTCCATCACGTGATCGCCGTCGAGGCGCTCTCAGTCGGCGCGCATGTGCTGTGCGAGAAGCCCATGGCGATGAACGCCGCCGAGGCGCGCGCCATGACCGAGGCGGCCAGCCGGGCCGGGCGCGTGGCCATGACGTGCTTCAACTGGCGCTTCCCCGCCGCCATGCAGCGGCTGCACGCCATGGCGGACGAGGGCTTCCTCGGCCGGCTCTTCCACGTGAGCGCCCGCTACCTGGTCCCCCGCTGGGCGGACGAGTCGGTCAAGCCCACATGGCGCATGGACAGGGCGCAGGCCGGGCACGGGGTCATGGGCGATCTCGGCGTCCACCTGGTGGACCTCATCCGGTGGAACTTCGGCGAGCCGGTGCGCGTGTCGGCGAGCGCCGGCATCGCCTATCCCTCGCGCACGGTGCCGGGTGGCGAGAGGGCGGCGGACACGGAAGACTTCTGCACGGCGATGCTGGAGCTCGCCTCCGGAGCGCAGGCCACCTTGCAGGTGAGCCGCGCGGCGCGCGCCGCCAACGACCAGACCCTCGAGGCCTACGGCAGCCTCGGCGCCCTCCGCTACAGCATCGGGCGGGGCCGGGTGGGGCGCTGGTACCGGGGCGAGCTGCTCGCCGCCTCGGCCACGACGGGGTTCGAGCCCGTGAAGGTCAGGGCGGGGCTGCCGCGCTCGGCGGGCGAGGGCGATCAGATCGAGGTCACGGGCAAGGCCACCATCGGCCCGCTCGTGAAGCGCTTCCTCGCGGCGATCCGGAAGGGGCAGAGCGCATCTCCCTCGTTCGAGGACGGCATGCGCGCCCAGGCCGTGCTCGACGCGGTGGCGGCCTCGGCGAGAGGCGGCGGCTGGGTCGGGGTGGAGGGCGCGCCGCGCTGACTGGGAGTCGTGCGCCCGGCGCCGTCAGGCGGGATCAGCGAAGCGCGGCGCCCGCTTCTCCACGTTGGCGCGGACGGCTTCGATCTGGTTTGGCGAGTGGATCAGCGAGAGCTGGATCGTTTCCTCGAGGCGCAGCCCCTCCTCGAGGCTCACGAGGCCTGCGCGGTTGAGGAGGCGCTTGGCGGCGCGCACGGCATCCG
Organism: Candidatus Rokubacteria bacterium GWC2_70_16; assembly: GCA_001788415.1. Lineage (GTDB taxonomy): Bacteria > Methylomirabilota > Methylomirabilia > Rokubacteriales > CSP1-6 > UBA12499. The sequence continues at coordinate 34,316 of MGBV01000029.1, forward strand.
GCGAGCGGCTCGCGATCTCCCGAGCCAGCCCGAGCGCCGCCCCGCGGGGATCGTCGCTCACATGGGTGGCCAGGCCCAGCACCACCGCCTCGGTGCCCGAGACGATGCGCCCGGTGAAGGTGAGCTCCTTGGCGACGTCCAGGCGCACGAGGCGTCTCAGCGTCTGGCTGCCCGTCATGTCTGGGATGAGCCCCCACTTGACCTCCATCACCGAGAGCTGTGCCTCCGGCGCGACGAAGCGGATGTCGGCGCCGAGCGCGATCTGGAGCCCCCCGCCGAAGGCCACGCCGTGCACGGCGGCGATCACCGGCACCAGCAAGTCCGTCCACACCGAGGCGGCCTGCTGGGCGTAGTTGGCGGCGTTCCCCGGCTCGCGCCGGAGAAGCCTGCCGGCCCCCTCGCTTCCCTCGGCCAGGGCCACAAAGCTCGCGAAGTCGAGCCCCGCCGAGAAGGCGCGCCCCTCCCCCGACAGCACCACGACGCGGAGCGACCGGTCGTCTGCCAGCGCGCGCCCCGTCTCCACGAGCCCCTCGAACATGGCCAGATCGAGCGCGTTCATCTTGTCGGGGCGGTTGAGCCGCACATCCGCCACGCCATCCTGCGTCGACACGATCACCCGGGTTGTCATGGGCAGGCAGCCTCCATGGGTAGCTCCCCTCGTCAGGCGGTGGGCGGCTTGAGGTGGTAGAGCGAGCCCACCACGCTGGGCCCGTAGCGCCCCGGCGCGAAGACGGCCGTCAGGGCGGCGCGGGCGCGCCAGCCCGTGCAGTGGCCGGGCGCCACGACTCTGGGGCGGATGCGATCCTCCAGGTCGCGCACGGTGGCGGCGATGCGCGCTTCCATGGCCTTGCCGCTGAGGTGGTAGCCCCCCAGCACCACATCGATGGGCGCATCGGGGAACGCTTCCTGCGCGGCCAGACAGGCGTTGACGACCCCCGCGTGGGAGCAGGCCGAGAGCACGGACACGCCCCGACCGCGCACCTCGGCCGCGACGAACCGTTCGTCCAGGATCAGCGGATCCGGCTCCAGGCGCTCGCCGCGCAGGCTGTGGTGTCCGACCAGGCCCGTCTCGTAGGCCGTCACGCGCTCGATCTGCCCGCTCCCCAGGAAGAAGCCGCCGCACAGCCCGTGGGCCTCCCCGTGCTTCACCACCCGCCCGCCCGCCGCCTCGATGGCCTCGAAGCGCGGCTCGGGCGGCAGCAGGATCAGGATTCCGGAGGGTTG
>MGBV01000030.1:0-6244 GCA_001788415.1 Candidatus Rokubacteria bacterium GWC2_70_16
GGCGCAAGGAATCGAGGAAGCGGAGGCGGAAGGCCTCTTGCCGGGCGATGTCCGCCTCGTCGGTGGGCCGCGAGGACAGGAAGGTCCCCTTGAACTGATAGGCCTCGTGGCTCATCTGACCTGCCTCCAGCGCGACGCGGCCGTTCTGCCGGAGGTGCTCCAGGGCTCGCCCCGCTCGGGCCGCCGGGACGAAGACCGTCACGGTTCGCCGGTCATCGTGAGCCATCGCGCCCACGGCGGCGGTGTGGGCCGGACGGAGGTCGGCGTCGCGCGTGCCGAGGTGCACGAACGACGGGCCGTGCAGGAACTCCACGAGCTGGTCCGGTATCATGGCCCCTGGCGGATGCACTAGTACCGCGATACCAGGGCGGGGTCAAGGGCGATCTCAGGCCCCCGCTGGGGATTATCCTGTTGCCTGGGCAGGGGATGCGCAGGTCGCTGAGGGGCACGCCGAATAGCGACGGGAGGAGGAGAGGCCATGCGAGCAGTCGTGCTGCGGGGGCCGGGGCCAGCTGAGGTTCTGCGCGTGGAGGAGATCGCGGACCCCGAGCCGGCAGCGGGCGAGGTGGCGGTGCGCCTCAGGGCGGCGGCGCTGAACCACCGCGACGTCTGGATCCGCAGCGGCACCGGCGCTTATGCGGGCGGCTTCTCGAAGCCGGTCATTCTCGGCTCGGACGGCGCCGGGGTGGTTGTGGCGGCAGGGGCCGGTGTCGATCCCGCGCTCGTCGGGCGCGCCGTCGTCATCAACCCCAGCCTCGACTGGGGGGAGGCCGATGCCGCGCAGGGCCCCGGCTTCAAGATCCTGGGCTTTCCGGACGATGGGACCTATGCCGAGCGCATCCGGGTGCCCGCGCGGAACGTGTACGCGAAACCCTCGGGGCTCTCGTTCGAGGAAGCCGCCGCGATCCCGCTGGCGGGGCTGACGGCCTACCGGGCCGTCGTCAGCCGGGCCGGGGTGCGGGCCGGCGAGACGGTGCTCGTGACCGGCATCGGCGGAGGCGTCTCGACCTTCGCGCTGCAGATCGCCGCGCATCTCGGCGCGCGCGTGCTCGTGACCTCGGGCAGCGACGCGAAGCTCGCCCGGGCTCGCGCGCTGGGCGCCGCGGGCGGCGCCAACTACCGCACCCAGGACTGGGCGCGCGAGATCGTGGCGCTCTGCGGGGGCCAGGGGCCCGACGTGGTCATCGACAGCGCGGGGGGCGACACTTTCGCCCGGGCCGTCGACATCCTCCGGCCCGGGGGGCGCATCGCCAGCTACGGCGCCACCACGGGCCCGGTCAAGGAATTCGTGCTGCGGAGCCTGTTCTGGAAGCAGGTCACCCTGCTCGGCACCACCATGGGCAGCCCGCGGGAGTTCGAGGCCATGCTGGCGCTGTATGACCGGGGAGGGCTGCGTCCGGTGGTGGATCGGGTCCTCCCGCTGGAGGAGGCTGCGGCCGCCCACCGGCGCATGGAGGAGGCGGGGCAGTTCGGGAAGCTCGTGCTCCGCATCTAGCTGGGGTCAGGTCTTGCAATCCAACATCGTGTCGTAATGCAAGACCTGACCCCGTCAGCGGAGGGGCGCGCCCTCCTCGAAGCGCTCGTCGGGCGCGTCGGCGAAGAGCTCGGCGGGGTAGAAGGCGCGGAAGTCCCGCTCGACGCGCTCGTAGGGGAAGTCCGACCACAGGCCGTGGTCGCAGGTGTACTCCATGTGGCGGCGCTGGGCGAGGTCGAACTCCTGGAAGATGGCGTCCGAGCGGCCGTCGAACTCGGTGGGCCGCACGCCGAAGCGCTGGCACATCTCGATGTTGAAGGCGGGGGCCGCCTTGACCCAGCGCCCATCGAGCCAGAGCACCGCGTAGCCGTGATGGATGAACGCCGTCTTGCCGCCCATCCTGGCCTTGAGCTTCTCGGTGGTCAGGTGGTTGACCACGTCCGACAGGCCGATCCCCGCCGGGATTCCCGCCGCCCGGGCCGCCGCAGTCAGGAGCACGGCCTTCGGGATGCAGAACACCCCCCGCGCCAGCAGGACGTTGCTGGCGACGTACTGCTCCCGGTCGAGCCGCATGGAAAAGGGGTCGTAGCGCCACCCGTCGCGCACGGCATAGAAGAGCCGGACGGCTCGCCCGACGGCGCTCGTCTCACCCGCCGCGGCGCGCTCGGCGAAGGCGCGCACCTCGGGGGTCGCCCAGTCGAGGTAGTACGTGCTCTCGAGGAACTCGGGCCCGGGCGCGGGCCACGCTCCAGGCGGCCAGTGGATCATGAGTCGGATGCCTCCCGTTGAGGAATGCAGCAGGTGGAGTCGGTGGACATAGAGTGCCCTCCTGGCCTGCTCCGGTCAAGCCGAAGGACGGCGCCCGCCGCGGCCCTCTGGCTCCGGCGCGGCAACCCCGTGCACGGGATGAGAGGCCGGGACAGCCTGGGACAGAGAGAGCCGGCTGCCGGGCAAGCGGTCAGGCTGTGGTCCGCGCCGAAGAGCCTCGGCGCCGCTGGCGCCCGCCACGGCGACGGCGCCGCGGGCGCGGAGGCTCGGGCGTGTCGCCGCTGGACGGCGCCTGCTCGACCAGCGTCATCTGCGCCTCATCGGGCGCGGTGTCTACCCGCTCCGTCGCAGGCACCGCCGGCGCGGGCCGAGGATGAGCCTCGGCGGCGCTGGCTCCGGCGCGGGCCCCCTCCGCCAGCGCGATCATGCCCGTCGGGCTCACCGATAGCTCCCTGAGGCGGCGCAGGCGGGTGACCAGGCGGGGGGAGCCAGGCGTCCGCGCGAAGCCCCGGTCCTTGAGCTCCCGCGCCAGGGTGTCGATGAGCACCGGGCGCCCGTGGGCCCGGTGGATCAGGTCGCGGATGACGTGAATGATCTCGTCGTGGGGCGCGGTGTGGGGTTCCTCCGGTGGGCGCCCGCTCGCGGGCGCGTGTGCAGGCGCATGCCCCGGCGCGTGGTGCCGGCGCTCGGCGTGCGCGCGCGGGGCGGTTGCCAGGCGGGTCGGCGCCGCCTCGACGCGACCGGGGCCCCGGCCCCGGCGACCCCGACCGCGTGCCCGGGACGCGGGGGCCTTCTCTGCCGGCTTGTCGGCGGGAAGCGTCTCGGAGAGCCCGCGATAGGAGAGCCGGTGGAACTCGATCCCCAGCGCGGCCGCCACATCCCCGACGGCGTCGAAGGCCCGGTCCTCCGACACGATCTCGATGCGGTCGCCGGGACGGGCGGCGGCCAGCCAGACGCCCGCGCTCACCGCGATGCGCAGGTCGCTCCAGTCCCGCACCCCCGTCGCCGGCGCGCTGTGGACGAGCTGCGCCCCGCGGCGGGCCAGCAGGCGGCCGACGTCGTGGCCGATCACCCGCCAGTTGCCCACGGCCACGAACTCCGTCCGGCTCTCCTGCCTGTCGAGGGCCAGGTGCTGGAGCACCCGCTCGATGTGCGGGGCGTGGCTGGTGTTCTCGACGTCGAAGAAGACCGCGCGCCGCCCCGCCGGCACCGGGCGCTCCGGCTCGGGGGGGGGCACGCGCGCCGCGTACTCGGGCTCGGGGACGGCGAAGGCGATATCGGACGGGAGGCCGGGTGCTTCGGCTGCCAGCGTCGCCGCGAGGCTCGATGCGGCCCCGGCGGCGGCCTGCTCGACCGCACTGGCAGGCTCGGGACCCAGGGCCCCCGATTCCAGCGACTCGGGCGCGAGGGCCTTCGGCGGTTTTCGCGCAGCGGCGGCCCGACCGGGCCGGCGCCGGGGGCGCCGGGTCGTGGTCGTGCGAGGCGGGGTCTTGCGGGTCATGGTCGCTCTCCAGTCATGGCGGCCGGGTCCAGCGACCCGGTAGCGGGACACGGCCTTCATCGGGACCTCGGGGCGGCGTGTCCCCGCCGCGGGGGCGCGGCGGAGAGCCTCGGGCGCCTCGCGTCGTGACGCGGGCGATTCTACACCGGGGGCGAGGCGGCCGGGGCGTGAGATTGGGGGCCGGCGGCCGGGCCCGGGCCTGCGCTGCGGGTCAGGCGGCGGCGCGCCTCTGGCGAACGACGGCGAGGCCGAGGCGCGCGAGCTGGGCGTCGATCGCGTGGCGCCGGCGCTTCTGGGGCCGGCGCCGCTCTCGCGCCGGCGGGTCCGCCGCCTGCCGTCGCTCCGCGAGGCGCTCGTCGAGGATCACCTGGATCTGCTCGTCCCGCCGGAAGGCCCCGGCGAGGTACTCGTGCAAGTCCGGCCGATCACCGTGGATGATGAACAGCAGCGGGTCCATGTCTCCTTCCCCTTTCGCCAGCGCCCCGCCCTGCCGGTGGCGCCCGCAGTTCGAGGCTAGCAACGGGGTGTGGAGGGGTCAAGGGCCGGTCGGCGCCCGCAGGAGGCGCGGAGGAACGGCCAGGTCACCAGCGTCACGGCCAGGAGGAGCACCGCCGGGAGCCGGGGGGCGCGAGAGCGCGGGCCGGGCGCTGACGGGCTCGTGGGCGGAGAGCGCCCGCTCCACCTCGCGCGGCCACACCTGAGGTAAGCTGGGGGCGATCCCGTGCCCCGACGCGACCTCGGCTTCACCGCGGGCGAGCTGCGCAGGCTGCGCGCCCTGCGCACCCCGCGCGGGGTGCAGCGGGCGCTGGACGCCATGCCCTATCACATCGGCTCCACGGCCTGGGCGCCGCGCCGCGTGCTGAGCGAGTGGACGGCGCACTGCCTCGAGGGCGCCGTCTTCGCGGCGTCCGCGCTGCGCGTCCTCGGCTTCCCCCCGCTGCTGCTCGACCTCGAGGCCGTGCAGGACACCGACCACGTGATCGCCGTGTTCCGGCTGCGCGGCCACTGGGGGGCGATCGCGAAGTCCAACTTCTCGGGGCTGCGCTACCGCGAGCCCGTGCACCGGACGCTGCGCGAGCTGGCGATGAGCTACTTCGAGGGCTACGTCAACCTACGCGGCGACCGCACGCTGCGCGCCTACTCGCGGCCCGTCAATCTGGCCCGCTTCGACCGCGCCCACCCGGGCTGGATGACGGCCGACGAAGAGGTGTGGTTCATCCCGCAGCACCTGGTCGGCATCCCCCATCGCCCGCTCCTGACACCCGCGATGATCCGGGGCCTCTCGCGGGTGGACAGGCGCTCGCTCCAGGCGGGGCTCGTGGGCTACCGGGAGCATTGAGCCTCCCGGCGCCATCCTGGCACGGCCTGCCGATGATCCTGACACGCGGAAACGTCCACCCAGGCTTGGCAGTCCAGGTTTCCGGGCGTTTACGTCATGGCATGCTCGTTGCTGCAAAGGCCTGGAGGTACTCACCAGGCCATGACGCGTCGATACTTCGCCGCAGCCCTGCCGGCCTGCCTCGGCATCGTCCTCTCCATCGCCCTGTTCAGCCTGGTCAGGGGCAGGGAGCAGGAACGGCTGCGGTCGGAACTCGAGCGGCGCATGGACTACATCGCGGGGACCATCACGCACCAGGTGGGCGAGAGCATCGAGCACATCGAGTCCATCAGGGCCTTCTTTGAGGTTGACCCCGCCCCTGATCGCTCGCGCTTCCACCGCCTCGCGAGGAGCGCCTTCTCGGGGCACCCGAGCCTGCTGTCGCTCAAATGGGCGCCCAGGGTCACGGCCGCCGAGCGCGCCGCGTTCGAGGCCGCGGCCCGCCGCGAGGGTGTGCCGGGGTTCCGGGTCGTGGAGCAGGGGGCGGGGGGCAGCATGGTCCCGGCCGGCGCCAGGCCCGAGTATGTCCCGGTGCTCTTCGCCGAGCCCTTCACGGGCCGCGAGGCCCAGCTGGGCTTCGACCTGGCCTCGGAGCCGGCACGCCGGGAGGCCCTGGAGCGGGCGCGCGACACGGGAGAGCCGGTGGCCACAGGCCGCGTCCGGCTGGTGCTCGGGCCCGGAGAGCAGTGGGGCGTGCTCGTGCTCATGCCGGTCTACCGCCGCACCATACCCGGGTCGCTGGAGGAGCGGCGCGAGGCGCTGCAGGGCTATGCGGTGGGAGCGCTCAGGATCGACGACCTGGTGGCGGGCGCGGTCAAGGGCCTCGGCCTCACCGAGGTCGTGCTTCGGATGGAGGACGCGACGGCACCCCCCGGGCCGCGCGTCCTCCTGAACCGCGCCGCGGGGCGGGCTGCTTCCGACGCGCTCGGGGGGGGTGTCCTCCACGCGCAGCGGATGCTGGACGTGGCGGGGCGCAAGTGGGCGCTGGAGATGTTCCCTAAGCCGGCATACATCGCCGCTCGGCGCAGCAACCACGACTGGACTGTGCTGGCGGCGGGGCTCCTGACCACGGCCGTGCTCTGCGCTTACCTCTTCACGTCCGCGAGCCGCGCCGCGCGGCTCG
>MGBV01000030.1:6277-14264 GCA_001788415.1 Candidatus Rokubacteria bacterium GWC2_70_16
GCGCTGGCCGGGCTTGCTCGGACGATCAACGCCTCGCTGGATCTGAGAGCCGTGCTTGAGCGGGTGACCCAGGCCGCGCGAGATCTGTGCGGGAGCGATGCGGCCAGGCTCGCCCTCCGCGATCCCGTCACGGGGGCCATGCCCTACCGGTGCACCGCAGCGAGTGACGCCCTGGCCTTCCCCACTCAGGTCATCGAGCCGGGCAGGGGTGTCGCGGGCCAGGCGCTCGCCACGGGGCGCCCGTTCAGGACGGACTGCTACAGCCAGGATCCCCGCTTCACAACGGACTACCTCGCCGCGGCCCGGGCGCAGGGGATCGTGGCGGTCCTGGCGGTTCCGATCCGCGGTGAGGGCCGGGTGGACGGCATTCTCGTCGTGGACAACCGCTCGCCGCGCCCGTTCACCGACCGGGACGAGGCGATACTCTGCCGGCTCGCTGATCATGCCGCCGTCGCACTCCGGAACGCGCGCCTCTACGACGAGGCCCGGACGAGCCTCCGCCAGACCGAGACCCTCCTGGCGGTGGGCCAGGCCGTCGGCAGTACACTCGATCTGGCGGAGGTCGCCAGGCGGACGGTGAGGGAGGCCGTCAGGATCCTTGACGCCGATGTGGGCGGGGCCTGGCTGCTCGACGAGGGCCGGGAAAACTTCGTGCCGCTGGCAGGCTACCGGGTCCCTCCTGACATACTGGGAATCTTCGCCGGCGCCTCGATCCCGGCCGAGCATGCGGCGGTGCAGGCGCTGAGGGAAGCGGGCGGGCCCATCTACTCCGCCGACACCCGGCTAGATCCGCGCCTCGATCACCCGCTCTTCCGGCGGCTCCCCTACCGGGCGCTGCTCCTGTGCCCGATCCTCGTCAAGGAGCAGATGGTCGGCGCCGTGGCTGTGGTCTGGACGCGCGCGGCGCACGGCATCACCTCCGAGGAGCTGAGGCTGCTGGACGGGGTCGTGCGTCAGGCGGCCATCGCCATAGAGAATGCCAGGCTCATGCAGGCCGAGCGGAGGCTCGAGGCCAGGAAGGAGGCGCTCATCGCCCTGAGCCGGGAGCTGGCCTCGGAGCGGGACCTGGGCCGACTCCTCTCCCGCGTCGCCCGCGAGACGCGGGACCTGACGAGAGCCGACACGGCGCTGGTGCTCCTCGCCGAGGGGGACAGCCTCGTGTTCCGAGGGATGGCGGGGGCAGATGAGGGACTCATGGCCATCGGCTCCCTCAAGACGGAAGGGAGCCTCACCGGCGCTGTCGTGCGCGAGGGGCGCCCGCTCGTCTGCGCGGATCTGGCCCTGGACCCGGACTGGCGCGAGACCGCCGTGGTCCAGCGACTCGGCTACCGGGCGATGCTGGCCGTGCCTCTCCTGGTCCAGGGCCGGCCCGTGGGGGTGCTCAAGATCCTGCACCGTATCCCCCGCGCGTTCCCGCCCGACGAGGTGGAGTTCATCGGCGCGCTCGCTACCCATGCGGCGCTGGCCATCGAGAACGCCCGCCTCTTCGCCGAGGCCGAGCGGAGGCGGCATTCCGCCGAGAGCCTGGCGGAGCTGGGGCGGCTCATCTCCGGGTCGCTGGACCCCGAGGAGGTGGGGCGCCGGGTCGTGGCGAGCCTGCGCGCGCTGCTCGGCGCGACGATCGTCACCCTGTATCGCCTGGATGAGGAGAGCAGGGATCTCGTGGCCATCGCCGCTCCCGAGGATGCTCCGGCCTTGCTCGGGCGCAGCATGCGCTTCTCCCGCGGGACAGGCGCGGTGGGGCTCGCCGTGGAGCGCAATGCGCCCGTGGTGACGGCCGACGTGCTCGAGGATCCGCGGATCGCCCTCACACCCGAGATGCGGGCGCGCATCGAGCAGGCGTCCTCCGACCGCGCCGTCCTCGCGGTGCCGCTGGTGGCCCAGGGGCGGGTAATCGGTGCCCTCGGCATCGTCGACGGCGTGGGGCGCCTGTTCGACGAGGGGGAGACCAGGCTCGCCCGGAGCTTCGCCGACCAGGCCGCCATCGCCCTCGAGAATGCCCGTATCTACGCCGAGGCCGAGCAGAGGCGACAGGAGACAGAGGAGGTCGCCCGGATGGCGCAGGCCCTCACGGAGACCTCCGAAGTCGCCCAGGTCGGCGAGCGGCTCGTGGAGGCCGTGCTCCCGCTTTTCCTGGTCCGCTACGCCGTCCTGAGGCTCGTGGAGCCTGACGGATCGCTGCGCGCTGTCGCCTCGAGCGGCAGCGTCCGCGATCACTTCCCGCCGGGGCACTTGCTGCCCCCGGGCACAGGCATCATGGGGAAGGTCGTCGCCGAGGGCCGGCCGATCTGGTTGGCTGACCTGTCGAGCGCGCCGGACATCGCCCGGAGCGATGACTATTCCCGGCGCATCGCCGGCTCCGGAGCGGGAGCCGCCCTCGCCGTCCCGCTGCGGGTCAAGGGCAGGATTGTCGGCACGCTGGGCCTCGCCGATCGGCGCGGCCGTGTCTTCAGGGAGTCCGATGCCGTGCTGCTGCAGATCTTCGCCGACCAGGCGGCGGTGGCGCTGGAGAACGCGCGCCTCCTGGAGGAGTTGCGGGCCCGCCACGAGCGCCTTGAGGATCTGCTCGGCGTGACCCGCGAGCTGTCCAGGATCCAGACCGTGCCCACTCTCCTCGACAGGATCGCCCAGGGTTGCGGTCGGCTCCTGGAGACCGACTCCGTGGGGATCCGTCTGGTCGAAGGGGACGAGCTGGTGGTGGCCGGCGTCTGGGGAGATGCGGGAGAGGTCATGAGCGTGGCGCGGATCAAGATCGGCGAGAGCCTGAGCGGCGCCGTGGCCGCCGCGGGGGAGCCCCTCCTCGTCACGGATCCGGCCGCCGACCCGAGAACGATCGCCCCTCACGGCGAGGCCATGCGCCGACTGGGCTACCGGGGCTGGCTCGGCGTCCCCATCAAGGTCGGAGACCGGGTGGTGGGAGTGTTGAGTCTCAGGACGCGGCGGCCCGGAGGGTTCTCTTCGGGGGACATGGCGGTGGCCACGGCCTTCGCTTCCCAGGCGGCGGTCATGCTCGAGAACGCAAGACTCTATCAGGAGGCCCAGCGGGCCTATGACGAGCTGTCCCGCACCCAGCAGCAGCTCACCCAGACCCAGAAGATGGAGGCCATCGGCCAACTCGCCGGCGGCATCGCCCACGACTTCAACAACCTCCTGACGGTTATCATCGGGCGCAGCGAGCTGGCCCTGGCGCGCCTGCAGCCGAGTGATGCGCTCAGGCGCGAGGTCGAGGTGATCGGCAAGACGGCGGGGCGCGCGGCTGACCTGACCCGCCAGCTCCTGGCCTTCAGCCGCAAGCAGGTGATACAGCTCCAGGTCGTGGACCTCAACGCCGTGGTCGGCGGCCTGGCCAGCATGCTGAGCCGGCTCATCGGCGAGACCATCGAGCTCGTCACGGTGCCCGGCTCGGAGCTGGGGCGGGTGAAGGCCGATCCCGGGCAGATCGAGCAGGTGATCATGAACCTCGTCGTCAACGCTCGCGATGCCATGCCCGGGGGCGGGAGGCTCACGATCCAGGCAACCAACCGCGAGCTCGACCTCGCGAGCGCCGCGCTCCTCGACGCCAAGCCCGGGCCATACGTGATGCTGGCCGTGACGGACACCGGCAACGGAATGGATGCGGACACCCGGAGCCGGGTCTTCGAGCCATTCTTCACCACCAAGGAGATGGGGAAAGGCACGGGACTCGGCCTGTCCACCGTCTACGGAATCGTCACCCAGCATGGCGGCTGCCTGGATGTCGAGAGCGAGCCCGGACGCGGCACGACATTCCGGGTCTACCTGCCGCGGGAGGACGACGCCACGGCAGTGGCCATGCCTTCGCCGGACCGGGACGATGCGCCGCGGGGCTCGGAGACGATCCTCATGGTGGAGGACGACGCGGAGGTCGGGGATCTGACGCGCGAGATGCTCGAGGCGCTCGGGTACGCCGTCCTCCACGCTTCGCGCCCCGGCGAGGCCCTGGCCTCAGCCGAGGGTTGCCCCGGTGCGATCCACCTCCTGCTCACCGACGTCGTGATGCCGGGGATGAGCGGGCGCGACCTGGCCGATCGCGTGTCCCGCCAGCGCCCGGGGATCCGAGTCCTCTTCATGTCGGGCTACACCGACAACATCCTCGCCCCCCACGGCGTCCTCGACGCGGGGACGGCGCTCCTCCAGAAGCCCTTCACCCCTGTGGCGCTGGCCAGGAAGCTGCGCGAGGTGCTCGACGCGCCACCGGTGCGCGCCAGCGCCCCTGCAACGGCGCGGCCCACCTGAAGGCCGCGCTGCTCGGCCCGTCGGAGACCGTGCCGATCCGGGGTGGGCCAGCGGAATCGGGACACCGGGGCCGCTTCCGGGCTACAATCGGGACGCGACTCATGAGCGCGCATCTTCCGGTCTCACCCATCGTGCTGGCGCTCGCCCTCGCCTGGGTCGCGCCGCCCGCCGCGGCGCAGAGTCGGGTCGCGCCGGCCGGCCGGCCCGTCATCCAGGTGCCCCGCGGCCAGGGCGTGGAGCGCGCCGCCGACCTCGAGAAGCTCAGCGCCGAGGTGCTCCGGACGACGCGCGAGTACCGCGCGAGCCTGGAGAAGCTGCTCGAGATCTACCAGCGCGACGTGGTCACCCTGTCAGAGCTGGTGGAGGTGCGGCGCGAGCTGCTCGGCCGCGACGTCATCTCCCGGCGCGAGCTCGAGGTGAGCGAAGGCCTCCTGGCCGAGGCCGACGCCAAGGCGGCCGAGACACGGCGCTGGATCGCCGAGGCCGACCAGGTCCTGCTCGAGGCGGAGGTGAGCGAGCAGATCGCCACACTGCCCCCGCTGCCCACCGGCGGCTACCTCGCCACCCCGACCCTCATCCGCTTCAACGGCTCGGCCCCCTGGGGGCTCGCGGGGGCCGCGAAGATCCAGCGCTTCTTCAGCGCCCGGTTCGGCCAGCCGCTTCCCGTCAGCGCCTTCGGCCAGACGGCGGCGCACAGCCGCATCGGCTTCGACCACCGCAACGCCATGGACGTCGCGGTGCACCCCGACAGCGCCGAGGGCCTGGGGCTCATGGACTACCTCCGCAGCGCGGGCATCCCCTTCATCGCGTTCCGGCGCGCGGTGGCGGGCGAGGCCACGGGCGCCCACGTCCACATCGGCCAGCCCTCGCGCCGGATCACCGCGCGCCGGTAGCGGCCCCGTGGACGCGCCGGGCGACTCCCACGATGGCCTGCTCCAGCCTCTCCCCGGCGATCCGTCCGAGACCGTCCGCGGTCCCCGCTCCATCGTCCTCGTGGTGGACGACGACGCGGGGGTGCGCGCGTCCTTTCGCCTGATCCTCGAGGACGAGTACGACGTCCTCGAGGCCCGGGACGGCGTGCAGGCGCTCGAGGTGCTCCGCGCCGATCCGGTGGACCTCGTCCTCCTGGACGTGCGGCTGCCGGGGATGGACGGGCTCCAGGTGCTCGCGAGGATCCGGGCGCTCGACGAGCGGCTCGACGTGATCCTGGTCACCGCCGTGAAGACCGTCAAGACCGCCGTGGCCGCCATGAAGCTCGGCGCCCTGGACTACCTCACCAAGCCCTTCGACCAGGAGGAAGTCCTCCCGCTGATCCGGCGGGCCATCGAGAAGCGGACGCTCGAGCGCGAGGTGGTCGCGCTGCGCTCCGAGCTGGCCCGGCGCCAGGGCGCGGACGCGCTCGTGGGCCAGTCCCCCGGGATGCGGAAGGTCTTCCAGGTCATCGAGCAGGTGGCGCGGATCACCGCCACCGTCCTCATCACCGGAGAGAGCGGCACCGGCAAGGAGCTGATCGCCCGCGCCATCCACCGGCAGAGCCCGCGACGGGACCGGCCCTTCGTCGCCGTGAACCCCGCCGCCATCGCCGAGACCCTGCTGGAGTCGGAGCTGTTCGGTCACGAGCGGGGCGCCTTCACGGGCGCCTATCAGCGGAAGCTCGGCAAGTTCGAGCTGGCCCAGGGCGGGACGCTCTTCCTCGACGAGATCGCCACCCTCCGGGCGGAGGCCCAGGCCAAGCTGCTCCGCGCGCTGCAGGAGCGGGAGATCGAGCGCGTCGGCGGCACCCGCAGCATCAAGATGGACGTCCGCATCATCGCGGCGACCAACGCCGACCTCCGCAAGGCCATCGCCGCGGGCGCTTTCAGAGGGGACCTCTACTACCGGCTGAACGTGGTGCCGCTCGTCGCCCCGCCGCTCCGGGAGCGGCCCGGGGATGTCCCGCTCCTGGTGACCCACTTCATCCGCCGCTACAGCCGGGAATTCAACAAGCCGGTCACCGCCGTGTCCCCCGAGGCCCAGGCGGCCCTCGAGGAGTACGGCTGGCCGGGCAATGTGCGCGAGCTGCAGAACGTCATCGAGCGCTCGGTGGCCCTCGTGGGGGGGCCCGTCATCCAGCTGAGAGATCTCCCGCTGGATCTGATGCTGCCGGATCACGGCTCCAGAGCCCGGGAGACCGAGAGCCTGTCGCTCCAGGAGGCGTGCGAGCGCTTCGAGCGCCAGATCCTGCTGCGTGTCCTCGAGCGCGCCGGCTGGAACCACACCGAGGCGGCACGTCTCCTGGGCGTCCACCGCAACACGCTCCAGCAGAAGGTCGCGAAGTGGAGCCTCAGGCGGCCGGGGAGCGAGCCGTAGGGTGCACAGTGATCTGTGCAGCGTGCCCAGGATCGTGTGCACTCGCGCCAAGCCCCCGTCGCGTGTATCGGTTCCGGGTCAGCGCGGCGCGCTGGGCCACCGGCGTGCACAGCCTTCTGGTCAGCGCCGTCCCCGGCGCGTCGTGGGGGCCCTCGGACAGTCGTCAGGAGATTCAATGAGTTAGCCGAGCCGGGCTCGCGTCGCCCGCTGGCCGCGTTCTTGCTCCCCCTCCCTCGATCAGGGGCTTCACGGTGAGGCCCACGAGGCCACTGCTACGCAAGGGGAGGAAGAGCGATGACCAGATTCTGGGCGGTGCTGCTCGTGCTCGCGGCGTTCCTGCTGGCGGCCCCCGTGATCGAGTCGGGGACCTCGGAGTCGACCCAGCTGTTCCAGGCCATCGGCACCGCCGACGGCGGCGGCGGGGAGTAACGACCGACGGGAGCTTCGCTGCGTCCGGTGGGAGGTCTCAGCGCCCAGCGCGCGAGAAAGGGGGGCGCATGCCCCCCTTTGCTCTCGCTGGCGCTCGTCTGCCTCTTCGCCCTCACGGGGGCTGTCGCATCCGCTCAGCCACGGGAGACTGCTGCCGGGGGCGTCTATCGCCGGCCGCTCGGCCAGGATCCGGCCACTCTCGATCCGGCTCGCATCAGCGACATCTACAGCCGGTCGGTGTCCCAGCAGCTCTTCGACGGGCTCGTCCAGTTCGATCAGACGCTCGCGATCAGCCCGGCCCTCGCGCGCTTCTGGAAAGCCTCGAGGGACGGCCTGACCTGGACGTTCACGCTGAGGGAAGGCGTCAAGTTCCACCACGGCCGCGAGGTCACCGCCGAGGACGTCGTGTACTCCTTCACGCGCATCCTGGATCCGAAGACGAGGTCGGGAGCCGCCGACGCCTTCAGCGTGATCAAGGGCGCCCAGGAGTTTCGGGAGGGCAAGGCGAAAGAGGTGGCGGGACTGACCGCCCTCGATCGCCACACGGTGCAGGTGGCTCTCAGCGAAGCCACCATCCCCTTCGTGTCCATCCTCGCGGTGGGGCACGCCAAGATCGTTCCCCGGGAGATCGTCGAGCAACAGGGGGAGGCCTTCGGGACCCAGCCCATCGGGACGGGGCCGTTCAAGCTCGCCCGGTGGGACCGAGGTCGGGAGATTGTCCTCGCGGCCAATCCCGACTACTTCGACGGGCCGCCCAAACTCTCCCGCATCGTCTACCGGGTCTATCCCGGCGCCCAGCTCGATGCCATGTACGAGGACTTCCAGAGGGGCAGCCTCGAGGATAGCCCGATCCCGGCCCGGGAGTACCGCCGGATCGTGGCCAACGGACGCCACGTCTACGTGAAGCGCCCGATGATCAGCGTGCGCTTCTACGGCTTCAACACGCGGATCAAGC
>MGBV01000031.1 GCA_001788415.1 Candidatus Rokubacteria bacterium GWC2_70_16
AGGCGAGAAGGTGAGAGCCCGACAAGGGCGAAGAGGCCCAACCGCCGCAGGCGAGAAGGTGAGAGCCCGACAAGGGCGAAGAGGCCCAACCGCCGCGCGAAGCAAACTACAGTAAGGCGTGATAAAGGAGCACCCGAGCATGGCCATCAGGAATGTCGGAGTCATCGGATGCGGGCTCATGGGGTCGGGGATAGTCCAGGTCTCGGCCCAGGCCGGCTTTCCCACCACCGTCGTGGAGGCGAACCAGGCGCTGCTCGACAAGGGGCTCGGCGCCATCAGGAAGAACCTCGAGGCGCTCGTGGCCAAGGCGAAGCTCGACGAGGCCGGCAAGCAGGCGATCCTCGGGCGGATCCGGGGCGCCCTCAGCTTCGACGCCTTCAAGGACTGCGACCTCGTCGTCGAGGCGATCACGGAGAACCAGCCGCTCAAGAACGAGACCTTCGCCCGGCTGGACGCCGTCTGCCCGCCGCATGCGCTGCTGGCCTCCAACACCTCGTCATGCAACATCACCGCCATGGCGGCGGCCACCAGGCGGCCCGGGCAGGTGCTCGGGCTGCACTTCTTCAACCCGGTGCCCTTGATGAAGCTCGTGGAGGTGGTGCAGTCCATCCTCACCGATGAGAAGAGCGTGCTGGCGGCCTACGAGTGGGTGCAGGCCGTCGGGAAGGTGCCGGTGCGGACGAAGGACTCCACGGCCTTCATCGTCAACCGGCTCCTCGTCCCGTACCTCCTGGATGCCATCCGGGTCTACGAGGGCGGGCTGGCGACGCTCGAGGACATCGACCAGGCCATGAAGCTCGGCTGCGGCTACCCCATGGGGCCCTTCACGCTGCTCGACCTGGTGGGACTCGACACGACCATGTTCGTGGCCGAGGTGATGTTCGACGAGTTCCGCGAGCCGCGCTACGCCCCACCCCCCCTCCTGAAACGCATGGTGATGGCCGGGCAGCTCGGTCGGAAGAGCGGCAAGGGGTTTTACGACTACAGCGGGAAGTGAGGGGACGGGGGCGGCGGCGCTACCGGTGGCCCCGATCGAGTGGGCCCACGGTCAACATGCCGCAGGCATGTTGCAGATGGATAACAGGAGCAGGCCATGAGAGAGCTCTACTACCTGACCGACGAGCAGCGCGCCATCCGCGATCTGGCGCGGGAGATCGCGCGGGAGAAGATCGCGCCGGTCGCCGCCTACCACGACGAGACCGAGAGCTATCCCGAAGAGGTCATGAAATTCCTGGCCCAGCAGGGGATGATGGGCATCTGGGTGCCGGAGGCGTACGGCGGTACCGATGCAGGGGCCATGGGCGTCTCGCTGGTGGCCGAGGAGATCGCCTGGGCCTGCGCCGGCACGGCCACCAACTGGGGCGCCACGCCGCTGGGCGGCTACCCGATCCTGCTGGCCGGCACCGAGGAGCAGAAGCGCCGCTACCTCCCGCGGCTGGCGGCCGGCGAGATCCTGGCCGCTTACTCACTGTCGGAGTCCGCGGCCGGGTCCGACGCGGCGGCGCTCCAGACGACGGCCGCGCGCAAGGGCGACCGGTACATCCTGAACGGCTCCAAGCTCTGGTGCTCCAACGGCTCCCACGCCGGGGTCATCACGCTCTTCGCCACCGTGGACAGGAGCAAGGGGGCCAAGGGGATCACCGCCTTCCTCGTCGAGCCGGGCTTCCCGGGCTTCGCCGTTGGGAAGAAGGAGAAGAAGATGGGCATTCGCGCCTCGCCGACGGTGGCGTTCCACCTGGAGAATTGCGAGGTGCCGGCGGAGAACCGGCTCGGGGCGGAAGGCGAGGGCTTCAAGATCGCCATGCGCACGCTGGACTTCACGCGGCCCATGACGGGGGCCACGGCGGTGGGCGTCGCCCAGGCGGCGCTGGACGCCGCGGTTGGTTATGCGCGGGAGCGGCGGCAGTTCAACCAGCCCATCGCCGCGTTCCAGGGCGTCCAGTTCATGCTGGCCGACATGGCCATGCAGGTGCACGGCGCCCGGCTCATGGTCCATCACGTGGCGAGCCTGGTGGACCGGGGCGCCGAGGGCACATCGCTCGAATCATCCATGGCGAAGTGCTTCGCGGCGGATGCGGCCATGCGCGTGACCACCGACGCGGTGCAGGTCTTCGGCGGGGCCGGCTACACGCGGGAGTTCCCGGTGGAGCGCTTCATGCGCGATGCCAAGATCATGCAGATCTACGAGGGGACCAATCAGATCCAGCGGCTGGTCATCGCCCAGCAGCTCGTGGGCCGGCTCTGAGGAGCCGAGACCGCCACAGGCAAGGGAGGCACCACGATGAGTGAGCGAGACGAGGGCATGCGACTCCACCGCCGCACCTTCCTCAAGACCGCCGGCGCCGCCGCCGGGACGGCCGCGCTGGGCTTCCCGACCGTCCTGCGCGCGCAGGCGCCGACCATCAAGATCGGCGTCATCCACGGGGTGACCGGCCCCCTGGCCGAGCCCGGGCAGGCCTGCCGGCTGGGCGCCCAGATGGCCGCAGAGGCGATCAACGCGGCGGGGGGCATCAAGTCCCTGGGCGGGGCAAAGCTCGAACTCCTCCTGGGCGACACGCAGAGCAAGCCGGACGTGGCGCGCACGGAGGCGGAGCGGCTCATCAACGCCGGCGCCCAGATCCTCCAGGGGCCGTTCAGCAGCGGAGATGCCGCCGCCATGGTGCCCGTCGTCCAGCAGCGGCGCGTGCCGTTCCTGATCGACATCGCGGCCGCCGACCCGATCACGGCCAACGTCGCGAAGGCGGTGCGGGAGGGGCAGCAGAAGGTCCAGTACGTCTACCGCAACTTCCCCACGGGGTCGATGTTCGGCCAGCTGGCCGTCCGGTACTTCAACGGCATCTTCAGCGAGGCGGGGGTCTCGCCCAAGCGCGTGGTCCTGATGTACGCCAACGACCTGTTCGGTCAGACCCAGGCGCGGGGCTTCCAGGCCGCCCACAAGGCGGCCACCCCCGGCTGGGAGATCGTGGACGTGATCCCGTGGCCCGAGCCGCCCTCCGACCTCTCCACGGAGGTCTCGCGCGCCAAGGCCGCCAGGCCCGACATCATCGCCCCCATCACCCGGCCGGCCAGCGCCCAGCTCCTGCTCCCCGAGCTGGCCAAGCAGCGGCTGGAGATCATGGGCGTCGTCGGCCCCGGCAGCCCGGGGCTCTACGAGGCCGGGCAGATCGCCGTCCTCAAGGAGCACCTGGAGTACGTGCTGACCAGCGTGCCGTGGCCCAACTACAAGAACCCGCGCACCCGCGCCGTCGCCGAGGAGTACAAGAAGCGGTCCGGCGGCAAGACCTTCGACACCAACTCCGGCTACGCCTACGACGGCACGCTGGTCGTCGCGGATGCGCTGGAGCGGGCCAAGTCCACGGACCCCGACATCGTCGTGGACGCCATCAAGAAGACCCACTTCGCCGGCAACCTCATGGTCTCCGCGGGGCCGGTGGTGTTCAACGAGATCGGCGACAACCCCAACGCCTCCACCGCCATGGTGCAGATCCTGGGCCAGAAGCCCGTGGTCGTGTGGCCCAAGGAGGCGGCGGAGCAGAAGGCGGTGTTCCCGCGTCCCAAGCGGTGAGCATGCGCGGACGGCGGCGCCGGCGTCCCCTCCTCGACCACGACACCGCACGGGTCTCGGAGGAGATCGCCGGCCCCGCCGCCGCCCGCTCCTGACATGGATGCGGCGCTCGTCGGCCAGGGACTGCTGAGCGGCCTCCTCTTCGGGGGGGTCTACAGCCTCATGGCGGTGGGGCTCACCCTCATCTTCGGCGTCATGCGCGTGGTGAACTTCGCGCACGGCGACATGATGGTGTGGGGAATGTACCTGGCCTGGATGCTGGCCACCCGCCTCGGCGTGGACCCCTACGTGGGCTTCATCGTGTGCGCCGCCGTTCTCTTCCTGGTCGGTCTCGGCGTGCAGCGGACGCTGGTGGACCGGATCGTGGACGCGCCCCACGAGATGCAGATCCTCCTCATGCTGGGCGTCGCGCTGGTGCTCGAGAACGCGGCGCTGGTGGCCTTCGGCCCCGACCCGCAGCGGGTGCGCTCCCCGCTCACGGGCTCGACCCTGTGGCTCGGCCCCCTGTTCGTGGACGTGGGCCGGCTCCTGACCTTCGGGGTGGCGGTGGTGCTGACGGCGGCGCTGTACCTGTTCCTCGCCAGGACCCGTCTGGGCCGCTCCGTCCGCGCGGCGGCCGACAACGCCTCTGGCGCGCTGGTGATCGGCATCGACGTGCGCCGCGTGTACGCCGTGGCCTTCGGGATCGGCGCGGCGTGCGTCGGCGCCGCCGGAGCCCTCGTCTCGCCCATCCTCCCCTTCCAGCCTGCCGGGGGACTGTCGCTGTCCGTGGCCTCGTTCAACATCGTCATCATCGGCGGCATGGGGAGCCTGCTGGGGGCCTTCGTGGGCGGGCTCCTGGTCTCCGTCGCCGAGTCGCTGGGCGCGGTGTTCCTGGCGCCGTCGATGAAGGAGCTGGTGAGCTTCTCGCTCCTCATCGCCATCCTCCTGTTCCGGCCGGCCGGACTGTTCGGGAAGGGCGGCGCGTGAGGCCGCGGGCATGAGGTGGGCCGCGGCCGGGGCCCTCGCCGTGCTGCTGGTCTTGCCGGCGGTGCTCGGCTCCTACGCCGTCACCGTCTTCATCTTCATCTTCTTCTACGCCTTCCTCGGCCAGGCCTGGAACATCATCGGCGGCTACGCGGGGCAGCTCTCGGTGGGGCACGCGGCCTTCGTGGGGCTCGGCGCCTACACCTCGGCCATGCTGTCCATCCACGCGGGGCTCACGCCGTGGCTGGGCATGCTCGTGGGCGGCGTTCTCTCCGCCGCGCTCGGGGCCGTCATGGGTTACCTCGGCTTCCGCTTCGGGCTCCGCGGCTTCTACTTCGTGCTGCTCACCGTGGCCTTCGCCGAGATCT
Organism: Candidatus Rokubacteria bacterium GWC2_70_16; assembly: GCA_001788415.1. Taxonomy (GTDB): domain Bacteria; phylum Methylomirabilota; class Methylomirabilia; order Rokubacteriales; family CSP1-6; genus UBA12499. Next base: position 4,900 of record MGBV01000031.1, read on the forward strand.
TCCGGGTGATCGCGCTCAACTCCGACTGGGTCGGCGGGGCGCAGGGCCTCTACATCACCTTCACGGGTGACCCGCGCCAGTTCCAGTTCCAGGACAACCGCGTGTACTACTACGTCTCGCTGGGGCTGATGCTGCTCGCCACGGGCGTGGTGGCGTGGATCGAGCGCCATCGCTTCGGCGCCTACCTCGTGGCCATCCGGGAGGACGAGAACGCCTGCGAGGCGCTGGGCGTCGACACCTTCCGGTACAAGATGCTCGCCATCGTCGTCTCGGCCTTCCTGACGGGCGTGGGCGGCACCTTCTACGCCTTCTACCTGTTCTCGCTCCAGCCTAACTCGGTGTTCGGTATCCCGCTCTCGGTGGAGATCGTCATCCGGCCCATCGTCGGCGGCTCGGGCACGCTCCTCGGGCCCATCCTGGGCTCGTTCATCCTGAGCCCGCTGGCCGAGCTGTCGCGCACCTGGTTCTCGCAGGGCGGCTGGACCGGCGTGCACCTCATCGTCTACGGCGCGCTCCTCATCGGCGTGGTGCTCTTCCTGCCCCAGGGCGCCTACCCGGCGCTCCGCCGGCTCGTCCGGAAGGCGGACGGCTGATGGCAGCCGGGACGCAGGCCGGCGGTAGTCCCGCGGCCCTGCTCGAGGTGCGGGGGCTCTCGAAGCGCTTCGGGGGGCTGCAGGCCGTGAGCGACCTGTCGCTGGCCATGGCCGAGGGCGAGATGCTCGGGCTCATCGGTCCCAACGGCGCGGGGAAGACCACCGTCTTCAACCTGGTCTCGGGGTTCCTCCGGCCGGACGCGGGGGAGATCCGCTTCCGCGGGCAGAGCATCGTCGGCCTCAAGCCGCACGCCATCTGCCGGCAGGGGCTCGCGCGGACCTTCCAGCTCGTCCGCCCGTTTCCTCACCTGTCGGTGCTCGACAACGTGAAGGTGGCCGCGCTCACGCGGCATGCGCGCACCCCGGAGGCGCGCGCGCGCGCCCGCGCCGTGGTGGAGCGGGTTGGGCTCGCGCCCAGGGCGGACGTCGCGGCCGGGCGGCTCACGCTGGCCGAGCGCAAGTGCCTGGAGCTGGCGCGGGCGCTGGCCACGGAGCCCACGCTGCTCCTGCTGGACGAAGTCATGGCGGGGCTCAACGCGACGGAGACCGAGGGCATCGTCCGGCTCATCACCCGCATCAACGAGTCCGGCGTGTCCATGCTGCTCATCGAGCACAACATGCGCGCGGTCATGGCGCTCTCCCACCGCATCGTGGTGCTCTCCTTCGGGGAGAAGATCGCGGAGGGGACGCCGAGCGCCGTCGCCAGCGACGCCCGCGTCATCGAAGCGTATCTGGGCGAGGAGTATGTCCACGCTGCTCCGGCTTGAAGGCATCGAGGTCGGCTACGGCGACCTCACCGCCGTGCGCGAGGTCTCCCTCGAGGTGGGCGCGGGCGAGGTGGTGGCGCTCATCGGCGGCAACGGCGCCGGGAAGACCACCACGCTGCGGGCCATCACGGGGCTCCTGCCCGTCCGCCGCGGGCTGATCGAGCTGGACGGCAAGCGACTCGACGGGCTGTCGCCAGCGCGGGTCGTGGCGCAGGGGCTCGCGCACGTGCCCGAGGGGCGCCAGCTCTTCCCCACCATGACCGTGCTCGAGAACCTCGAGCTGGGCGCCGCCACCCGGGAGGCGCGGGCCCGCCGGCAGGAGACGCTCGAGTGGGTCTTCCGCCTCTTCCCGCGCCTGCAGGAGCGGACGCGGCAGCTGGCGGGGACGCTCTCGGGAGGCGAGCAGCAGATGTGCGCCGTCGGCCGCGGCCTCATGGCGCGCCCCCGGCTTCTCATGCTGGACGAGCCGAGCCTCGGGCTCGCCCCCGTGGTGGTGAAGCTGATCTTCGAGAACCTGGCGGAGATCAACCGGACGGGGACGACGATCCTCCTGGTGGAGCAGAACGTGGCGCGTGCGCTCGCCCTCTGTCACCGGGGCTACGTGCTCGAGAACGGCCGGATCGCGCTGGGCGGCCCGCGGGACGAGCTCGTGCAGAGCGGTTACATCAAGCAGGCCTACCTGGGGCTCTGAGGCGATGACTGCCGGACCCGGGCTGCCGTTCCTGCCGACCATGGGAGTCGGCAGCTACGCCTCGCCGGCGTGGCTCGTGGCCGCCCGCGAGCAGATCCGCGACCGGAGCTTCGGTCCCCAGGACGTGGAGGAGACGCTGGAGGACGCCACGCGCGTCGCCGTGGCGGACCAGCTCGACGCCGGTCTCGACATCATCTCCGACGGCGAGATGCGCCGGCAGCGCTTCGTCTACGGGAGGACGTGGCCGCGCGCATCCGGCAGGTGCTGACGATGGTTCCTGCTGCGCGGCTCATGGTGACGGCGGACTGCGGCTTCTCGGCACTCCCGCGCTGGCTGGCGCGCGCCAAGCTCCGCGCCCTGGTGGAGGGGGCCCGCCTGGTGCGCGCCGAGGTGAGCGACACATGAATGCGGGAACGCTGCTCGACCGCCTGGCAGCCGCGCGGCACGCCGCTCCGGCCATCGCGACGGCGGGCGGCTGGCGAGGCTGGGGTGAGCTCCGCGAACGCGTCTGCCGTCTCGTGGGGGGCTTCCGCGACCTCGGGGTCGGCCCCGGCGATCGCGTGGCGGTGCTGGCCGCCAACGAGCCGCGGTATCTCGAGACGTATCTGGCGCTGGCCCGCCTGGGCGCGCTGGTCGTGCCGCTCAACATCCGCCTCTCGCCCGCCGAGCTCGATTTCCAGCTCCGTGACGCCGAGGTGGCTCTCTGGCTCGTGGGGCCATCGCTTCTCGGCCTGGCCGACGAGGCGGCGCCGGCCCTCCGCCGCATCGTCATGGCGGGGCCGCCCGACGGCGCCCGCGGCGGCATCCTCTACGAGGACATGCTGGCCTCGGCCCGCCCGGTCACCGAGGTGGTCCCCATGGGCGCCGACGATGTGCTGGGCATCTTCTACACGGGGGGGACGACGGGGCTGCCCAGGGGCGTGATGCTGACCCACGCCGGCATGCTCGCCAACGCGGCCAACATGGCGCCGGCCCTCGGGTACGGGCCGGAGGACGTCCACCTGCACGCGGCACCCATGTTCCACCTCGCCGACCTCGGCACCACCTGGAGCGCGATGCTGGCCGGCGTCGCCCACGCCTTTCTCCCGCAGTGGAGCCCCGAGGCCCTGCTCGCCGCAGTCGAGCGTCACCGTGTCACGGCGACGGTGCTGGCGCCGGTGATGG
>MGBV01000032.1:0-712 GCA_001788415.1 Candidatus Rokubacteria bacterium GWC2_70_16
GGGATCCCAACCCTCGCGGGGCAGCCGGCCGGGTACCTGCGGGAGCAGATGGCGCTGTTCAAGGCGGACAAGCGCAACCCCGGGGACGTGCAGGTCAAGTCCACGAAGGCGATGCTGGCGACGATGCCGGACGCGAGCCTGGCCGACATGGCCGCCTACTACTCGAGCCGGAGGTAGCGGGGCCCGGGGCTTCCGGGCGGTCAGGCCATGGCGCTGTATCGTGGCTGCGACCTGCCCGAGGATCTGTGGTACGACGTCGACCGCGACGTCTGGGCGCGGTTCGAGGAGGACGGCACGGCCACGCTCGGGATGACCGACCCGGCGCAGACGCGCTGCGGCCCCGTGGTGAGCGTGCGCCTGAAGGCGGTGGGGCGCCGCGTGCCGCCGGGGCAGAGCCTCGGGACCATCGAGAGCGCGAAGTGGGTTGGGCCGTTTCCCGCCGTGCTGTCGGGCGTGATCGTCGCGAACAACGAGGCGGCGTTCCGGCGGGACATCCTCGTCGCCAACCGGGATCCCTACGGCGAGGGATGGCTCGTGCGGCTCCGGCCGGAGCGGCTCCCGGAGGAGCGCGGGGCACTCGTCACCGGGGCCGAGGCGCTCGCGCGCTATCGCGCGCGCATCGACGCCAACGCCATCACCTGCATGCGCTGTGAAGGGTGAGGCGCAGCCGAAGGCGAGCCGAACGAAATATGGAGATGGTTCCGAGCGGAGC
>MGBV01000032.1:747-10668 GCA_001788415.1 Candidatus Rokubacteria bacterium GWC2_70_16
GAACGAAATATGGAGATGGCGCCGAGCGGAGCGAGGCGGGTGAGCAGGTGAGCCGCATCGAGGGGCACGAGTTCCCCGAGGGGCTCTGGTACCAGGCGGCGGAGCACCTGTGGCTGCGGCCCGGGGAGCCGGACGGGAGCGGGCGGCAAGTGGTGACGGTGGGCCTCGACGCCCTCGGCGCGCTGGCGCTCGGCGAGGTGGTCTATGTCCAGCTCGTCGAGCGCGGCCTCGACGTCCGGGCAGGGCAGCCGCTGGGCTCGCTCGAGGCCGAGAAGATGGTGCGTCCCGTGCTGGCGCCGGTGTCGGGCACCGTGGTGGAGGTCAACGACGAGCTCCAGGCGGCCCCGCGGCGGCTGAACACCGAACCCTACGGCGGCGGCTGGCTGGTCCGGATTGCGGCCGGCGCCTGGGATCTGGAGTCGACCGGGTTCCTCCAGGCGGCCGCCGAGGTGGAGGCGTGGGTGCGGCAGGAGCTCTCCGAGCACGGGGACAGGCGGTGACGGTCGCGCTCCGCGAGATCCACTTCTACGCCCCGGGGCTCAGGCGCTACCGGACCTCGGAGTGGACGGGACAGGAGCCGGGGCGCTTCGTCTCCGTGTCCGTGACCGGCGCCGAGTGTGCGCTGCAATGCGATCATTGTCAGTCGAAGGTGCTCGAGGGGATGCAGTCGCTCGGGGGCGCGAGGCTCCACGATGTCGCGCTGGAGGCCCGGCGGCGGGGGGCGCGTGGCATCCTCGTCTCCGGCGGGTCCGACCGGCGCGGGCGCGTCCCGCTGCTCCGGCACGTGCCGGACCTCAAGCGGATCCGGCAGGAGCTGGGCCTGCTGATCCGCGTCCATCCCGGGTTGCCCGACGAGGAGACGGCGGCCGCACTCGGCCAGGTGGGCGTGGACGGCGTCATGCTCGACATCATCGGCGCCCAGGAGACCATCCGGGAGATCTACCACCTGGACGTCGCCGCAGAGGAGTACGCGGCCGTGCTCGACCGGCTGGAGGCCCACCGTGTGCCGCTCGTGCCCCATATCATCCTGGGGCTCCACCGCGGCCGCATGCTGGGGGAATGGACGGCGCTGTCCATGGTGGCGCGCCATCGCCCCAGGCTCCTGGTCCTCGTGGTGCTGATGCCGCTGACAGGCACGGCCATGCAGGCCGTGACGCCGCCGTCCGTGGACGAGATCGGCGCCTTCTTCGAGACGGCGCGCGCGGCCATGCCGGACACGCCCATCGCGCTCGGCTGCGCTCGCCCCCTGGGCCCGGCCAAGGCCGCCATCGACCGGCGCGCCGTGGAGGCGGGGCTCGACGGCATCGCCTATCCGGCCGAGGGCATCGTGGCCTACGCCGAGTCCCGCGGCCTCACGGCTCGCTTTCACGACGCCTGCTGCGGTATTGACTGGTGAGCCGACGCCGGAGGCGAGGCGAACGAATATGGAAGAGCAGGGGCGAGCGTCAGCGAGCCGGGTGAGCCGACGCCGGAGGCGAGGGGAACGAATATGGCAGAGCAGGGGCGAGCGTCAGCGAGCCGGGTGAGGGCATGAAGAAGACGAGGCTCGAATTGCTGGAGCACGCGCAGCAGACGCTGCCGAGTCCCGACTACGTGCGGATCAGCGTGGCGGCGGCCATGGGCATCGGGCTCCGCCCGGGCCTCTTCTTCCGCAATGCCAGCTGCGACTGCGTCAACCTGCTGCTCAACTATCCCGAGGGCTGCTACGCCAACTGCACCTACTGCGGGCTGGCCCGCGAGCGTCCGGGCCTGGCCCAGGACAATACCTTCATCCGTGTGGGCTGGCCCGTCTACCCCACCGACCGCGTGGTGCAGGCCATCGCCGAGAGCGAGGCGCGGGTGGGGCGGGTCTGCATCGCCCAGGTGCACGACCGGCGCGCGTACCCGGATCTCCTCGACGTCGCGGCCCGCCTCAGGCGCCGCTCGTCGGTGCCCATCTCGGCCCTCGTCTCGGCCACGTTGCTCGACGAGGAGAAGCTCCTCGCGATCCGGGAGGCGGGCGTGGACATCGTCGGCGTGGGGCTGGATGCCGCCAGCGAGGATGTGTTCCATCGCACGCGGGGCCGGGGGGCGCGCGGGCCCCACTGCTGGAAGCAGCACTGGGAGGTCATCCGGCTGGCCCGCAAGCACTTCGGCCCCATGAAGGTGAACTGCCACGTCATCGTGGGGCTCGGCGAGTCGGATCAGGAGCTGATCGACCTCTTCTACCAGGCGCGCGCGGAGGAGATCGCCGCGTATCTGTTCTCCTTCAACCCCGAGCCGGGCACCGACATGGCCGGGGCGCCGCGCGCCCCCATCTCGCGGCTCCGGCGCATCCAGCTCACGAAGCACCTGATCGAGGAGCGGGGCCTGCCGCGCGCGGCCATCGAGTTCGACGAGGCGGGCGCGCTCCTCCGCGTGCATGCCCCGCAGGGACTGATCGAGGAGTGCGTCGCTGCCGGGACGCCGTTCATGACCGGTGGCTGTCCCGACCGCACGGGCAAGGTGGCCTGCAACCGGCCCTTCGGCAGCTACCGCCCGGGCGAGAAGTTCCGCGACTATCCGTTCCGGCCCACCGAGGACGACGTCGCCGTGATCCGCGCCGAAGCCGCCCTCGACGAGGTCACCGGGTGACCGACCGCCCCGTTCGCCTCCTCGACCTCGGCGAGGTCTCGCCGCTCCGCTCCCAGGCCCTCTACCACGCTCTCGGCGAGAGCATGGACGCGGAGTCGCCGGACACCATCGTGCTCTGCCGCCCCGCGGCGCCCCATTTCTGCGTGGGCTACCACCAGTTGCCAAGGGAGGCGCTCGACCTCGACTGGTGCCGCCGGGCGGGCTACCCGGTGCTCCAGCGCCGCATCGGCGGGGGCGCGGTATTCCTGGACGGAAGCCAGCTCTTCTACCAGTGCATCTTCCACCGGCGGCGCGCGCCCCTCATGGTCGCCGCCGTCTACCATCGCTTCCTCATGCCGGCCGTGGAGGCGCTCCGGGGACTCGGGCTCCCTGCAAGCCTCGAGGGGATCAACGAGATCGAGGTGGCGGGCCGAAGGATCGCAGGCACCGGCGGCGGGCAGATCGGCGAAGCCATGGTGGTGACGGGGAATATCCTATTCGACTTCGACTACGAGGCGATGGCCTGCGGCTGGCGGGTGCCGTCGGAGCCGTTCCGGCGACTGGCGGCCGAGGGTCTGCGCCGCCACGTGACCACGCTGAAGCGAGAGCTGGCCCGGGTTCCTCCTGCCGGGGAGGTGAGCCGGCTGCTGGTCGACAGGTACGGGGAAGCGCTCGGCCGCCCGCTGCTTCCCGGCGCCCTCACGGCCCGGGAGGAGGAGGCGCTGCGCCGGGCCGAGCAGGAGCTGACGGCACCCGCCGGGAGCGGGGGGGCCCTCGGGCGACCCGACCGTGGGCTCAAGATCGCCAGGGGCGTGTACGTCCGCCAGGTGGAGGTCGCCACCTCGGCCGGGCCCGTGCGGGTGACGCTCCGGCTCCGGGATGGCATCATCGACGACCTCGTCCTCGCCGGCCCGCTCCCGGGCCAGCCCCGGCGGGCCCGGGCCGTCGGCACCGGCGCCAGGGCGCTGCCGGAGTCTCGCCGGGGCGTCGCGGGAGAGGCGGGCACGGAGGGGTCCCGGGCGCATTCCGCCTCCTGAGGGCCTATGGGGATCATGGGCCGGCGCATCAGCCTCGAAGCGGTGTTCCCCTTTCTCGGGTGGAGGCGGCTCATCACCCGTCACACCCTGGCCCGCGACTTCGTCGCCGGTCTCGTCGTTGCGCTCGTGCTCATTCCGCAGTCCCTGGCTTACGCGCAGCTGGCGGGGCTCCCCGTCTATTTCGGGTTGTACGCCGCCCTGCTCCCGGTGGCCGTCGGGGCGCTCTTCGGGTCCTCCCGTCAGCTCGCGACGGGACCCGTCGCCATGACATCCCTGCTCACCGCCGCCAGCATCGCCCCGCTGGCCGCCCCGGGCACCCCGACATTCATCGCGTACGCGATCCTGCTGGCGCTCCTGTCGGGCCTCGTGCAGCTGCTCCTGGGCTGGCTGCGCATGGGCGTGCTCGTCAACTTCCTGTCCCATCCCGTCCTCCTCGGCTTCACGAACGCCGCGGCCCTCATCATCACGCTGTCCCAGCTGAGCGCCTTGCTGGCCGTCTCCATGGGGACGAGCGGCCATTTCCTCGAGGACCTGTGGCCCCTCTTCGCCGGCATCGGTCACTCGCACTGGGTGACTCTGACCATGGGCCTCTCCGCCCTCGGCCTGATGTGGGCGCTGAGAAAGCTGGCGCCCCGGCTCCCCGGGGCGCTGGTCGCCGCCGCGCTCAGCACGGGGGTGAGCTATCTCATCGGCTTCGCCGAGCTGGGGGGGCGCGTGGTCGGGGAGATCCCGCAGGGACTGCCCAGCCTGACGCTGCCGCCCCTCGAGTGGCGAGCCAGCATCCAGCTGCTTCCCACCGCGCTCGTCATCGCCATGATCAGCTTCATGGAGGCCATGGCCAGCGCCAAGGTCATCGCCATGAAGACGCGCGTGCCGCTGGACATCAATCAGGAGCTGATCGGCCAGGGGCTCGCCAAGATCGCGGGCGCGTTCAGCCAGTCCTTCCCCGTCAGCGGCTCCTTCTCCCGCTCCGCCCTGAACCTCGCCATGGGGGCGAGGACCGGGGCCTCCGCCCTCTTCACGGCGTTCTTCGTGCTGCTCACCCTCCTGTTCCTCACCCCGCTCCTCTACCACTTGCCCCTGTCGGTGCTGGCGGCCATCATCGCCATGGCCGTGATGCCCCTCCTGAACCTCAAAGGCATCAGAGATGCCTGGCGGGCGCGGATGGACGACGGCCTCGCAGCGGTCTGGACCTTCCTGGCGACGCTGGCCTTCGCGCCGCGGATCCACGCCGGCATCCTGAGCGGGATCGTCCTGTCCCTGGGGTTCTTCCTCTACCGGAGCATGAGACCGCGCGCGGTGATCCTGGGCCGGGACAGGGACGGCACGCTGCGGGATGCGGCGCGCTTCCACCTGCCTCCGTTGCATCCCCGGATCGCGGCCATCCGATTCGATGGGCAGCTGTACTTCGCCAACGTGTCCTATTTCGAGGATTTCGTGCTGAAAGTCGTGAGCGATGCGCCGGCCTTGCGGTTTATCCTGGTGGTGGCCAATGGCATCAATGGGTTGGACGCCTCAGGGGTGGAGATGCTGAGCCAGCTCGTCGACCGACTCGGTGAGAACGGAGTCACCCTGGTCTTCAGCGGGGTGAAGAAGCAAGTCCGCGACGTCATGGAGCGGACCGGGCTGGACCGGAAGATCGGCCCGGACAACCTCTTTCGGCTCGTCAGCACCGAGAAGATGGCGCTGGAGGCGATCGGCTCACGGCTGGCGACGGAGGCGGACGGGCCGGAGGCGGGCGGGACGCCGCGCGGGCCGGCGGCCCCATGACCCCGGCGCCCTTCGGGACGGACCCGCCCAGGGGCTGGTGGGCGGCCGCGCTGCCCTTCGTGAGGTGGTTCCCCATGGGCGGCGCCACCGTGCGGGCCGACCTCGTCGCCGGGATCACCGTGGCGCTGGTCCTGGTTCCGCAGTCCCTGGCCTATGCTCAGCTGGCGGGCCTGCCGCCCTACTACGGCCTGTACGCCGCGTTCGTGCCGGTGATGGTGGCGGCCCTCTGGGGCTCGTCGAGCCAGCTCGCGACCGGACCCGTCGCGATGGTGTCGCTGCTCACGGGCTCGGTGCTGGCGCCGCTGGCCGCCGTCGGCTCGGCGCAGCTCGCCGGACTGGCCATCCTCCTGGCGCTGCTGGTCGGTCTGGTCGAGATGATCCTGGGGGTCTGCCGGCTCGGCGCCATCGTCAACTTCCTCTCCCATCCGGTGATCGTGGGCTTCACGAACGCCGCGGCCATCATCATCGTGCTGTCCCAGGCGAGCAAGCTGCTCGGCGTGTCCATGGGACGGAGCGAGCGATTCTTCCTGGATGTCTGGGGCGTGGCTCAGCAGATCGGAGACACGCACGTCCCGACGCTGGTCATGGGGGTCTCGGCCCTCGCGCTGATGTGGCTCCTCAGGCGATACCTTCCGAACGCCCCCGGCGTGCTCATCGTCGTGGCGCTGGCCACCGCCGCGAGCTGGTACGGCGGCTTCGGCCAGACGCGCAGCGAGCCCATCGACCGCCTGGTCGCTCCGGACGTGCGGACCATCGCCTTGGAGTTCGACCGCGAGGAGGCGCGGGTCAGCGGGCTGAGGAAGCAGATCGACGGCCGGCTGGCGGAGCTCAAGGCGCTCGAGCGCGCTCGAGCCGATGGGGGCCAGCACGGGATCGCGCTCCGGTATCAGGTCGAGCTCCTGCGGCTCGAGGTGAAGGACGCCGAGCGGGAGAACCGGATCCGCCAGCGGGCCTTGCGGAACTTCGTGCTGGCGCGCGCCCCCGGCGCCGGCCCGGCGGGGGACCGGTACGACGTGTGGCGGGAGGGCGCGAAGGACGCCGATCCGGACAGCCGGAGGTGGCGGGTCAGCGGCATCAGCAACGGCCGGGTGAAGCTCGTCGGTGGCGGCGAGGTCGTGGGCGAGATCCCGAGAGGCCTGCCGCGCGTCGCCCTCCCGAAGATCGACTGGGAGACGGTGCAGCTCCTCTGGGCGAGCACGCTGGTCATCACGATGGTGGGCTTCATGGAGGCCGTGTCCATCGGCAAGGCCATGGCCGTCAGGACGGGGGAGCGCATCGACCCCAACCGGGAGCTGATCGGCCAGGGGCTGGCCAACATCCTGGGGAGCTTCACGCAGTCCTACCCGGTCAGCGGCTCGTTCTCCCGCTCCGCGGTGAATCTGAGCGCCGGCGCGCGGACCGGCATGGCCTCGGTCTTCACCGGGATGATTGTCCTGCTCACGCTCCTGTTCCTGACGCCGCTGCTGTACCACATGCCACAGGCCGTGCTGTCGGCCGTGATCGTGATGGCCGTGGGCGGGCTGGTCAACGCCGCGGCGATGAAGCACGCCTGGCAGGCGCAGAAGCACGACGGCATCGCCGCGTGGGTCACCTTCCTCGCCACGCTCGGCTTCGCGCCGCACCTGGATACCGGGGTCCTGGTCGGCGCCGGTGTGGCGATCGTGCTCTACCTCTACCGCCGGATGAAGCCGCGCGTGGCCATCCTCGGGCGCCACCCGGACGGGACGCTGCGAGATGCGCGGCTGCACGGCCTGCCCACCGGCGAGCACGCGACCGCGGTGCGATTCGACGGGTCGCTCTACTTCGCCAACGTGTCGTACTTCGAGGATGCGATCCTGGAGGCCGTGGCGCAGGCGCCGCGGGCGAAGCATCTCCTGGTGGTGGGCGACGGTATCAACGAGGTCGACGCCTCCGGCGCCGAGGCAATTCGCCACCTGTCCCGGCGGCTCCGGGAGACGGGCGTGACCCTGGTGTTCAGCGGCCTGAAGCACCAGGTGGTCGCCGTGGTGGAGCGCACGGGGCTCTCCGCCGAGATCGGCGCGGAGAACTTCTTCCGCACCGAGGACGCCGCCCTGAGCGCGATCTACGGGGCGGTGGCGGATCAGTCCGTGGACGCCCAGTTCCGGCCCCCGCACCCCGCCGCCCCGCCGTGAGGGAGCTCCGCGGCTGGGCCGAATGGGCCAAGATGTCCTAGGCAAGGAGGTGCCGGATATTATTAATGCTTTATGGAGCGGGGCTGGATTATTTATTTGCCATCGCACCCCGCCGCCCCGAGAATCGGGGGCGGGGCCTCGCCGGGGCGCACCACATGAACCTCCATCACCTCAAGATCTTCTGCACCGTGGCCCAGCGCTCGAGCATCACCGCGGCGGCGGCCGACCTCCTGCTGAGCCAGCCCGCGGTGAGCCTGCAGCTCAAGGCCCTCGAGCGGGAGCTGGGGATGCCCCTGTTCCAGCGGGGCGGGGCCAAGCTCCGGCTGACCCAGGCGGGCGAGGTGCTCTACCGGTCGGCGGTCTCCATCCTCAGCGCCAAGGAGGAGGCGGAGCGCGCCATCAAGGAGCTGCGGGGCGGCACCACGGGGCGACTGATCCTGGGCGCGGGGACGACCGGGGGGATGTACGTGCTGCCGCGAATCCTGCAGGCCTACAAGGGCATCTGGCCGGGCACGGAGGTGCTGCTGCAGATCGCCACCACGGACCAGATCCTCGACAGGCTCCTGCAGAACGTGCTGGACCTGGGGCTCGTGGGCGGGCCGATCGAGGACCGGCGCTTCGTGACGGAGCCCGTGTGCGTCGACGAGCTGGTCCTGATCACCGCTCCCACGCACCCCATGGTCTCTCTCGGCAAGGTGACGCTGAAGGACCTGGCGGGCATGCCGTTCATCGTGGCGGAGGCGGGGTCGCGGACCCGCCAGCTCGTGGAGCGCCGGCTCCGTGAGGCCGGGATGGCGCTGCGGATCGCCATGCAGATGCCGGGCACGGAGGGCGTCAAGCGCGCCGTGGAGGCCGGGCTGGGGATCGGCATGGTGTCAGGTTTCGCCGTGGAGGCCGAATGCGCCACCGGCGTGCTGGCGCGGGTGCCCATCGAGGGCTTCCGGCTCGTGAGAACGATGAACCTCGTGCACCGCAAGCAGAAGTACTTCTCGCCGGTCGGAGAGCGGTTCCGGGAGTTCGTGAAGTCCTACGGGGAGCGCCACCTCCGCTCGTCCCCGGCGCCGGCGGAGGGCGGGGAGGCGGCCGGCTCCGGGCGATCCGGCGCGCCTGCCGCACGGCGGGAGCCGGGTGCCGCGGCACGCCCGGGCACGAAGACGCGGAAGGCTCGCGATGGCCGCGGCTGACGCGCGCGGGCTGGCCAGCGCGGGACGAACGGAGGTGATGTCGAACCGGAGGTCCACGCAGCGATCGCAGTGGAGGTGGTGCTTCCCCGGAGGGCAGGGGTGCCTGACGCGGATGGGCGGCCCGAGCGCTGCCGGAATTCGTGTCGGGGAGGAGTGAGCGATGGCGGACTCGAGAGGCGGATCGACGCTGCTGAGAACCGAGGACTGGCTGGCGGTGTGGCTTGGGTTCCTGATCATCGTGCTCGTGCTGGCCGGGGTGAGGCCGGAGATGCCGAAGTTCCGGTGGGCCACCGACGGCGGCTTCGCGGCCACCTCGGCGGAGGCGCGGCCGGCCGTCGAGAAGCTGGCCAAGGACGCCGGCGCCAAGGGGGAGCAGGACCTGGGGATGGCCGCGACGGCCCTGGCGACGGCCATCGGCGCGGGCGACCGCGCGGCGATCGGGGGCGCGGCCAAGAAGCTGGGTGAGGCGGCAGGAAAGAGCAAGGACGCCTCGCTCAAGAAGAAGGGCGGTGATCTCGGCAAGAAGATCGGCGGCGATGCCGGCGCCTTCGTGGGCAAGGTCTTCTCCGGCGAGAACATCTGGAAGGCCGTGGTCGTGGGCATCGGCTATCTCGTCCTCGCGGCCATCGGCATCGCCCTCATGGGCGGCAGCGTGGGCAAGTTCGTCGTGGGCTTCCCCGTCGTCTACGCGCTGGCCTGGCTTTCTCAGGTGATCGCGGGCAACTCCACGATCAACTACTGGGGGCTCGAGTACGTCATCTTCGCGCTCGTGATCGGGCTCCTGATCAGCAACACGGTGGGCGTCCCGGGCTGGCTCAAGGAGGGCGTCCGGACCGAGTACTTCATCAAGACGGGGCTCGTCATCCTGGGCGCCGGCATCCTCTTCATGGAGATCGTCCAAGCGGGCGCGCTGGGCATCGTCCAGGCGGTGCTGGTGGTCGGCGTCGTCTGGTACATCTGCTTCTGGCTGTCGCGGAAGATGCGGGTGGACGATGAGTTCGCGGCCATCCTCTCGACGGCGGTGTCCATCTGCGGCGTCTCGGCTGCTATTGCCGCCTGCGGGGCCATCCAGGGGGACAAGAAGAAGCTCTCCTACGTCACCTCGCTGGTCCTGATCGTGGCCGTCCCCATGATGGTGCTCATGCCGTGGGCGGTGAAGTTCTTCGGCATCCCGGACATCGTCGG
>MGBV01000033.1:0-1663 GCA_001788415.1 Candidatus Rokubacteria bacterium GWC2_70_16
CTGCGCCTCGTGGGTGTTGGCGCCCAGGTGGGGGGTCACCACCACGCGCGGGTGGGTGACAAGCCGCTTCACCACCTCGGAGACGGGCGGCTCCTCGCTCCACACGTCCACGGCGGCGCCCGCTAGACGCCCCGACTCGAGCGCGGCCAGCAGGTCCCCCTCCTGGACGATGCCGCCGCGGGCGCAGTTGACGAGCCGCACGCCCGGCTTCATCAGGGCGAACTCGCGCGCCGCGATCATGTTCTCGGTCTCGTCGGTGAGCGGGACGTGGACCGTGACGATGTCGGAGTGGCCGAGGAGCGTCCCGAGATCCGTCAGCCGCACGCCCAGCTCGCGCGCGCGGCTCTCGGGGATGTACGGGTCGTACACCAGCACCTCCATATCGAAGGCCTTGAGGCGCGCGACCACACGGGAGCCCACCTTGCCCAGCCCGATGACGCCCGCCGTCTTGCGGAAGAGCTCGGTGCCGTAGATGCCGCGATCCCAGCGGAGCTGCTTCAGCGCGTCGTGGGCCTGGGGGATCTTCCGCACCAGGGCCAGCAGCATGCCCACGGTGTGCTCCGCCGCCGAGACGACATTGCCGTAGGGGGCGTTGGCCACCACCACGCCCCGGCGCGAGCAGGCCTCGATGTCGATGTTGTCCACGCCGACGCCGGCGCGGCCGAGGATCCGGAGGCGGGGGGCGTGGGCGAGGAGCTCCGGCGTCACCGTGGTGGAGGAGCGGGTGACGATCGCCTCGCAGTCGGCGATCTTGGCGTACAGCTCCTCCCGGGGCAGCTTGCTCGACACCTGGTCCACCCGGAAGCCGCGCTCGGTGAGGAAGGCGATCCCCTCGGGGGCGATGGCGTCGATCACGAGCACGTTCACTTCGCGCCTCCCGAGTCTCCTCGCGCGATCTCAGCCGCCGTCATCCCGGACGGGCATCCGGGCCGTGGCGGCCGGTCGGGCGCGCCCGGGCATCCGAGGGCCTCGCGGCGCCCGGGCGGCGCGGTGCTGACGAAGGAAGCGGAGGAACTCCCGCCCCTCGGCGAGCCGCCGGCGCAGGACCTGTCCGTCCCGCGCCATCTCCGCCGCCAGCGAGATCATCTTGCGCGGCCGGAAGTAGAAGCGCCGGTAGAAGAGGTCCACGGAGTGGAAGATCTCCGTGCGCGGCAGGTGCGGATAGCCCAGCGCGCTCACCTGCACCCCGCCCGCGTCCACGAGGGCGTCCGTCTCCAGCCAGCCGTTGCGCCGCGCCTCCTCGTAGAGCGCCGTGCCGGGATAGGGCGCGGCGAGCGAGACCTGGATCGTGTGCGGGTCGATCTCGCGGGCGAAGGCGATGGTCTCCCGGATGGTCTCGCGCGTCTCGCCCGGAAGCCCCAGGATGAAGGTGCCGTGGATGGTGATGTCGAGGCTTCTCGCGTCCCGGGTGAAGCGGCGCGCGATGTCGAGGCGGAGGCCCTTCCGGATGTTGTTCAGGATCTGCTGGTTGCCCGACTCGTAACCCACGAGCAGCAGCCGGAGCCCGTGGTCCCGGAGCACCTTGAGGGTGTCGTAGGGGACATTGGCCTTGGCGTTGGCCGACCAGGTGATCCCCAGGGGGCCGAGCCTGCGGGCGATGGCCTCGGCGCGCGGGAGGTCGTCGGTGAAGGTGTCGTCGTCGAAGAAGAACTCCTTCACCTCC
>MGBV01000033.1:1685-8061 GCA_001788415.1 Candidatus Rokubacteria bacterium GWC2_70_16
CCATCTCCTCGGCCACGTGCTCGGGGCTCCGCGTCCGGTAGCGGTGGCCGCCCACCGTCTGGGGCCAGAGGCAGAAGGTGCAGCGCGAGCGGCAGCCGCGCCCGGTGTAGAGCGACACGTACGGGTGGCGGAGGTAGCCGATGGCGTAGTTCTCCACCGTGAGGTCCCGCCGGTACACCGGCGTGACGAAGGGGAGCGCGTCCATGTTCTCGAGCACCGGCCGCTCGGGGTTGTGCCGCACCTGCCCGTTCACCCGATGCGAGAGCCCGAGGATGCGGTGGAGCGGCCGCCCCTCGGCCACCTCCTGGATCGTGTAGTCGAACTCGCTGCGCGCCACGAACCCCACGGCCGTCGAGGGACCCAGCGCGGCCTGCGGGCTCACCGCCACGGCGGCGCCCACCATGCCGATGAGCAGCCCGGGGTTCTCGGCCTTGAGCGCCTCGGCGACGCGGAGATCGGAGCGCAGGGAGGGGGTGCTCGTGTGCATCACGCAGAGGTCGTGCTGCCGGGCCAGCGGCAGCACGTCCGCGAGCGTGAGTCCGTCGGGCGGAGCGTCCACGAGGCGCGAGCGCGGCACCAGCGCCGCCGGCTGGGCAAGCCAGGTCGGGTACCAGAAGGATCGGATCTCCCGCCTGGCCTGGTAGCGGGCCCCGGCGCCGCCGTCGAACCCGTCGAAGGACGGGGGATGGAGGAAGAGCGTTCTCAGGTAGTCGGGCATGCCCGGGTCCGGGAGGCGAGGCTCACCGGCTCACCGTACCTCAGACGGGCCGGCCGGGGCAAGCGGCGCGGCCAGGCGGGTCGCCGGGGCGTTGGCGTAGAGCCAGCGGCCGTTGCGAGCGGCGAGGAGGCGCGCGCTCCCGGCGGGGAGCGAGCGGACGAGGCTCGAGGCGGGAGCGCGCGGGGTCAGGAGCAGGAGCGCGCGGTCCGAGAGCCACTCGCGGCTGAAGCGCTCGCCGTCCCAGAAGGTCGGGGCCGCCTCGGGGAAGGTCGCGCCGAAGCCGAGGACACTGCGGCGCGCGTCCAGGAGGATCGGCCGCCGGCCGGAGTAGAACTCGAGGGCGCCGGAATTCTCGATGGGCCCTTCGTGGACGACGACGGCCCCGCCCCGCCCGAGGCGCTTGACCTCCTCGGCGAGCCCTGACACCGCGCGGGCCTCGGCCAGGCGCGCCGCGGCGCTCTCGACGGCGGGGACGAGCGCGAGCATGGTGGCCGTCACCACGACGAGGCCCACCCGCGCGCTCCGGAGCCGGGCCGCGGCCAGGAGCCCAAGGCTCCCCGCCCCGAAGACGAGCGCGGCGCGCATCACGAGCGGCTGGAGCGCGCCCCAGGCGGGATAGGGGGAGGCCTGGCCCGCGGCCGCCTCCTTGCGGGTGTAGACGTCCGAGACCCCGAACACGGCGTCGCTGAACGCGCGGCCGTCGCTCGAGGCCGCCAGGCCGAGCCCGCAGGCGAGGAGCGCGAAGAGCCCCAGGTGGAGCCAGACCGCGCCGCGCCCGTCCCGGGCCCGCTCGCGCCACCACCGGGCGGCCAGGAGCGCCGCGGCCGGGTAGGCCGGCAGCGCGTAATGGGGCAGCCTGAAGGGCACGGCCAGGACCACGGCGAAGGTGCCGGCGACCCACAGCGCGAGCGCCACCCAGGGCATCTCGCCGGGGTCCCGCCAGGCGCGCCGCCGGGCCAGCGCCACCAGCATCAGCGCGGCCGGCACGATCCACGGAAAGGCCCCGAAGCAGCCGGTGGCGAGGAACTCGAGAGCGGAGAGCGGCACGTCCTCATCGGGGAAGAGGCGCAGTCGCGCCGCGTTGAGCAGGTGGTTGTCCACCACCGTGTACCAGAGAAAGCCGGGGTTGCGAAGCCCGGCGAGCGCGTACCAGCCGAGACCCAGCGCCAGCGCCAGGGCCAGGCCCGCCGGGGGCAGCCAGGCGCCGATCGGCCGGAGCCGGCCGCCGAGCCAGAGCGCCCCGCCCACGGCGCCGAGGGGCCCCACGAGCCCCAGCGGATCCTTCGCGAGCGCGGCCGCGCCCAGCGCCGCGCAGCCGACGAGGGACCACGCCCGCGCGCCCGCGCCGCGCAAGGCGCCGAGCAGGAGGCCCGCGAGCCCCCACTGTATCGCCGCGGCGAAGAGGGTCTCGGGTCTGACGTAGCGGCCGAAGAAGGCGAAGAGCGCGCAGGAGAGGAGCGCGGCGCCGGCCAGCGCGCCCCAGGCGGGGGCCATGAGCCTGGCGCCGAGGAGGGCCGTCGCGGCGGCGGCGGCGGCCGCGCCGAGGACGGGGCCCAGCCGCGCCGCCCACTCCGACGGCCCCCAGGCGGCGAAGGCCGCCGCCCCCAGCGCGTACAGGAGCGGAGGCTTGTCGAAGTAGCGGATGCCGCCGAGCCTCAGCGTGAGCCAGTCGCCGCTGGCCCAGGCCTCGCGCGCGATCTCGGCGTGCTGCCCCTCTCCCGGATCGTCGAAGGGCGCCGCGCCGAGTCCCGGCAGGAGCAGCAGGAGCGCCAGCAGGGCGGCACCCACCGCCGCGGCGCCCGGCGAGCGAAGCATCCTCACGCGGCGCGGAGCCTACAGGCTCTTGCCGATGGCGTCGAGGACCTGCTTCTCCACCGTCCGGTCCGTGGTGTGGAGCTCTTCCTCCTTGTCCATCCAGAGGATGCGCTCCTCCTTCCAGAGCCGGCGCTCCACCGTCACCTCGGTCTTCCCGCCCTGGCGCCCCTTCACCGCCAGGCGCAGCCGGTGCCGCGTGCCCTTGGCGTACACGCCGTAGTCGTCGTGGTCCACGCCGCGCGACTTGGTCACGAGCCAGCCCACGTCGCGATCCTCCTTGTCGATCTTCCAGCCGAGGCTCTCGAGGGTCGAGCGCGCCACGGTCCACACCCGGTCGGCCGGGGCGGTGAAGGTCCGGCTGCGGTCGTCGGCCGATGCCGGAGCATGGGCGAAGAGCGTCGCGCCGAGTCCAGCCCCCAAGAGCCACAGCAGATGTCGTCGGGTCATGACGATCTCCTCACGCGGGCTCGAGTCTCCCGCCCTGGAGCCGGAGCGCGTAGTCGGCCTCCGCGGCGGCCTCGGCTCGATGCGTGACCAGGATCACCGTCGCCCCCCGCTCGCGGGCCTGCGCCCGCAGCTCGCGCAGGATGACGCGCGCGTGCTCCGCGTCCAGATTGCCCGTTGGCTCGTCCGCGAGCAAGAGGGAAGGCGCATTCAGCACCGCCCGGCAGAAGGCGACCCGCTGCTGCTCGCCGCCGGAGAGCTGCGCCGGGTAATGCCCCCGGCGATGGAGCACGTCGAGCCGCTCCATCAGCCGGAGCGCCTCCCGCTCGGCCTGCCGCCGGTCGCGGCCGACGTAGCGGGCCGCCAGCAGGACGTTCTCCCACGCCGTGAGCCCCGAGAGCAGCAAGAAGGACTGGAAGACGTAGCCGATGCGCGCGCCGCGCAGCCGGGCCTGCCGGCGCCGGCCGAGAGAGCTCACCGGCTCGGCGTCGAACTGGATCTCCCCCGCGTCCGGGGGCTCGAGCAGACCGAGCAGGTTGAGGAGCGTGGACTTGCCCGAGCCGGAGACCCCGACGATGGCCGCGATCTCCCCGGCCTTCACCTCGAGATCCACGCCCTGCAGGACGCGGACCGGCCCGGCACGGGCGCCGCCATAGGATTTCGTGAGCCCGACGGCGCGGAGGAGCATGCCTCAGGCCCCGCGCCGGATGGCCTCGGCCGGCGACAGCCGCGCGATGCGGAGCGTGGCGTAGGTCGCCGCCAGCGCGCCCAGCACGAGCCCGAAGCCGAGCGCGAAGAGCAGCAGCCGCGGGGAGAAGAGGAAGAGCTGCTGCCCGTCGCGGAAGAGCCGCGCGTCCACCGCGAGCCCGAGACCGAGCGCCAGCGCCACGCCCCCCACGCAGCCTGCCAGGCTCACGCGGAGGGCCTCCCCCAGGACCTCTCCCAGGAGCTGGACGTCCGTGGCTCCCAGCGCGCGCTTGATGCCGAAGTCGCGGATGCGCTCGAACACCGCCGCGGTCACCGTGTTGGAGAGCGACAGCCCGCCGATGACGAGCCCGAGCGCGCCGATGCCGAGGAGGAGCGCGGAGAAGAAGGCCGTCGAGGTCCTGAGGAGCCGGGAGAGCTCCCCCGGGATCGTGACGTTCACTCCCCGCACCTCGGCGTGGATGCGGCGCGCGAGCGCATCGGGATCCACGCCCGGCGCCCAGCCCACCGCCACGCCCGAGTTGAGATCGCCCCGGCCGAGGGCGCCTCCGCCCGCGCCGAAGACCTGCACGAGGAGCGGGTCGCGGCGCAGCCAGAGATCGCGGGCGTCGTCGATGGAGACGATGGCGAAGCGGTCGGGGGCCGTGAGCGTCCTGTCCAGCAGGCCGACCACCGTGAACGGAAGCGTTCCGAGCGAGAGGGGCCCGCCCACGGCCAGCCGGCGCGTGGCGGCGAAGTCGGCGCCCACCACGGCGGCCCGCCTGTCCCCGGAACGCAGGAAGCGCCCGGCCCGGACCGGCAATTCGCGGTAGTGGCGGTTCGGCATGGGGGCCGAGAGGTCCATGCCGAGGATCAGCTCCTGGGTCAGCGTGAGGAAATGCGAGGTGGTCGTGCTGAGCGGGAGCATCACCTGGGCCTGCACCGCCGCCACGCCGGGCACCCGCGCGATCTCGGCGATCCTCGCCGCCGGCAGGAGCCCGCCGGCCGTGAAGCCCGTGCCCATGCCCATGCCCTCGCCCGCCACCGAGATCTGGCCCAGGACGAAGCGGTCGCCGCCGTCGATGAAGCGCGTGATCCGCTCGGCCATGGCGCCCAGCGAGACGAGCCCGGCCATGCCGACGGCGATGCCCAGCACCGTGAACAGGTAGCCGCGCGGGAACAGCGCGCGCAGCATCACGCGGGCCGCCCGGGGGCAGGGGGCGGGGGCACCTCCTCGACCACGAAACCCAACGGGTCTCGGAGACGCCCCCGCCCCCTGCCCCCGGGCTGACGCGAGCCCCGGACCAGTGTCACCATTCCAGCCGCGACTCCGGCGAGAGGCCGCGGCGGCGGCGCGCCCAGCGGGTCGTGCGCACCACGGCGAAGAAGGCCCCGAGCCCGAGCCGCAGGCGGAGGGGGATGCGGCGGAAGGCACCGCCCGCCAGGACAAACGTGACGGCGTCCACCATGCCGAAGGCGTCCTTCGGCTTGAGGAAGATCTCGAGGAAGAGCGGGTCGTAGTAATGCTCGATGAACCGGACGAAGGGCTTCATCCCCCGGTGGAAGGCGCGCTCGTAGCGGGCGAAGCGCCGCGCCTCGAAACGGCCCTCGCGGAAGGCGCCGAGGATCTCCCGCGCCGCCAGCTCCCCCGAGGCCATGGCCAGGAAGACCCCGGCCGAGAAGATCGGGTCCACGAAGGCCACCGCATCGCCGACGCAGAGGAAGCGGCTCCCCCCCACCGGCTCCACCGTGTAGGCGAAGTTGGCCGCCGTGTGCACGGGTGTCACCGCCTCGGCGCCCGCGAGCCCCTCGCGCACCCGGTGGCAGCGCTCGATCATGGCCTGGAAGAGCGCGGCGGGCGTCCCCTGCCAGCCGCGCACCACCCGCGAGTGGAGCACGCAGCCCAGGCTGGTCTCGTCACGGGCCAGCGGGATCCACCAGAACCAGCCCTCGGGGAAGATGTAGATGCGGACATTGCCCTCCTCGCGCCCCGGCCAGCGGCGGGCCCCCCGGTAATAGGCGAAGAGCGCGACCTTGCCCAGCCCGGGCATGGGCCGCCGCCGCCCCTGGCGGGAGGCGAGGAAGGCATCCCGCCCGCTGGCGTCCACCAGGAAGCGGGCCCGCAGCTCGCGCTCGCCGTCGGCGTCGCTCACGCGGACGGTGGCCCCCTCGGCGTCGAAGGCGACCTTCTCCACCGTGGCCGGCTGGAGCCGGGTCACGCCGGGCTCCCGGGCGGCGTGGTCCAGGAGGATCGCGTCGAACTCTGCCCGGTGGACGTCGAAGGTGAAGGAGGGCCACGGCCGCCCCTCGCGGAAGGAGAAGCTGTGCTCGAGCGCCGTCTCCTGGTCGTGGAAGGTGACACCGAACTTCGGCTGGAAGCCATGCCCCTTGATCCTGTCGAGCACGCCGAGCCGCTCGAGGATCGGCATGCAGTTGGGGACCAGCGACTCGCCCACCCGGAAGCGGGGGAAGGCCTCGCGCTCCGCGATGGCCACCGACAGCCCTCCGCGGGCGAGGAAGGTGGCGGCGGTGGCGCCGCCAGGCCCCCCGCCCACCACGAGCACGTTGTAATCGGCGTCCGTCATCACTCCCGCCATGCCACCACCTCCGCGGTCGCCGCCTGAGGCGCGAGCGCCCGCGCCAGGCGCTCCTGCGAGTAGACCGCGCGGACGAACGGCCCGAGGAGATCGAGACCGATCCGGCGGAGCCCCGGGC
>MGBV01000034.1:0-8655 GCA_001788415.1 Candidatus Rokubacteria bacterium GWC2_70_16
GGTGGGCGGGCCCACCCAGCTGGCCGCGGCCAAGGCGAGCAAGATCATGCTCTGGGATGCCTGGCCGGCCATGCGGAAGACGCAGGCCGACGAGCTGCGGCGCGCGCGGGATGACGTGGAGATCTTCCAGACGTCGATCAACACCCTCTTCCTGATCTACCTGAACTCCACGAAGCCGCCCTTCAACAACGCGGACCTCCGGCGCGCCGTCAACCTCGGCGTCGACCGCCAGGAGCTGGTCGCCAAGGCGCTGGAGGGCGCGGGCGTGCCCTGCGCCCTCCTCGACCCGAAGCTGGTCGGCGACTTCGCCCTGCCGCTGGACGAGGTCAACAAGCTGCCGGGCTGCCGCCAGCCCAAGGACGCAGACGTGGCCGAGGCCAGGCGACTGGTCGAGAAGCACCACCCGGGAGGCCTCGACATCGAGGTGGCCACGCGCTCGGTGGGCAACTACGTGGACCGGGCGCAGCTCGTGCTGGCCCAGCTCCGGAGGATCGGCATCCGCGGCACGCTCAAGACCCACGAGAGCGCCGCGGGCTTCGCGGCCTTTGGCAAGGGCGACTTCCTCCTGATCGCCACCCAGGACCGGAGCATGGACGTCAACGACCCCTCCGGCGTCTTCCACATCGCCTACACCACCGAGGCGGGCAGCAACTGGGGCCGCTGGTCAGACCCGAAGGTGGACGAGCTGGCCGCGCGTGCGCTCCGGGAGTCGAATCGCGACAAGCGCAAGGCGCTGTACTGGGAGCTCCAGCGCCACATCCTGACCCGGGGCGACCACGCCTCCGTCGCGGTGGGCTGGGTGGAGGGCTGGTTCTTCCAGGACAAGCGGCTGCGCAACTACAGGCCGGGCGTCACCACCTATGACAACAACACGTTCATGAAGGTCTGGCTCGCCCCTTAGCGGGCGTGGGGGGATCAGAGGACGCCGAGGGCCCGGCCCACCTTGACGAAGGCGCCGACGGCACGCTCGAGGTGGGCGGGCTCGTGCGCGGCGCTCAGCTGCACGCGGATCCGGGCCTGGCCCTTCGGCACAACGGGGTAGGCGAAGCCCACCACGTAGATCCCTTCCTCGAGGAGATCGGCGGCCATCCGGTGGGCGAGGTGCGCATCGCCCAGCATGATGGGGACGATGGGGTGCTCGCCCGGCCGGATGGCGAAGCCGGCCTCGGTCATGGCCCGGCGGAACCAGCGCGTGTGGGCCTCGAGCCGGTCGCGCCGCGCGCTGCTCCCCGAGAGCATCTCGAGGCAGGCCAGGGAGGCGCAGACGAGAGCCGGGGGCAGCGTGTTGGAGAAGAGGTAGGGGCGCGAGCGCTGGCGGAGGAGGGCGACGACCTCGCGGCGGCTGGCGGTGAAGCCGCCGCTGGCCCCGCCGAGCGCCTTGCCGAGCGTGGAGGTGACGATGTCCACGCGCCCGGCGACGCCGCAGTGCTCGGGGGTGCCCCGCCCGGTGGGGCCGAAGAAGCCGGTGGCGTGGCTGTCGTCCACCATCACGAGGGCATCGTAGCGGTCGGCCAGGTCGCAGATCTCGCCGAGGGGCGCCACGTCGCCGTCCATGGAGAAGACGCCGTCGGTGGCGATGAGCCGCGTGCGGGCCTCCCGCGTGGCGTGCAGGGCGCGCTCGAGGTCGGCCATGTCGGCGTGCTCGTAGCGGTGGCGCTGGGCGCGGCAGAGCCGGACGCCGTCGATGATGGAGGCGTGGTTGAGGGCATCCGAGATGACGGCGTCCGGCTCGCCCAGGAGCGTCTCGAAGAGCCCCCCGTTGGCGTCGAAACACGAGGTGTAGAGGATCGCGTCCTCGGTGCCGAGGAAGCGCGCCAGGGCGGCCTCGAGCTCCTTGTGGACGCTCTGCGTGCCGCAGATGAAGCGCACGCTGGCCAGGCCGAGGCCCCAGCGCGCGAGCCCCTCCCGGGCGGCGCGGACCAATGCGACATCGTTCGCCAGGCCGAGATAGTTGTTGGCGCAGAAGTTCAGCACCTCCCGGCTGGCGACGGCCACGCGCGCTCCCTGCGGCCCTTCGATGACCCGCTCACCCTTCCAGAGCCCGGCCTGGCGGATCTCGCCGAGCTCGCTCCCGAGCCGCGTCCTGATCTCCCCGTACATGGCCCCTCTCCCCGGGCCGGCTGAGCGCTCCGGCCCCCCTCCTCGCTCAGGGCCCGGCGTAGCGCCGCCGGACATTGGGCAGCAGGTACTCGCCGAAGGCGCGGCCGAGATCGTGGGCCGGCCGGAAGCCCCAGTCGCGCCGGGCCCGCGCGTCGTCCACGTCCTCCGGCCAGGAGTCCACGATGGCCTGCCGGCGCGGATCCGGCGCGAAGGCGATGTGCCCGGCCGGGAAGGCGGCACGCACCAGGTCGGCGATCTCGCCGGCGCTGGGGCTGAAGGCCCCGACGTTGTAGACCAGGGTCGTCAGCGACTCGCCTGGGGCCTCCATCAGGGCCAGCAGGGCCCCGATGGCATCGGGCATCGCCATGAAGGGGAGGCGCGTGTCCTCGCGGACGAAGCAGGCATAGGGGCGCCCCTGGGCGGCGGCGTGGAGCATCTCCGGCGCGTAGTCGCTGGTCCCCCCGCTCGGCAGCGTGAAGGCCGAGATGAGCCCGGGGAAGCGGATCGCGCGGAAGTCCACGCCGCCGGGCCCGCCCTGCGCGGCGAGCTGGCGGTAGTGGCGGGCGAAGTAGCGGCCCAGGTGCTCGCAGTAGAGCTTGTTGCAGCCGTACATGGTGATGGGGTCGAGCCAGCGGTCCTCGGCGACCCGGCCTGCCGCGCGCTTGGCCGCCAGGTCCGGCAGCCCGTAGACCGCCATGGAGCTCGGGAAGAGGAACTTCACCGGCTGGCCCAGCGAGCGGGCCTCCTCCAGGGCCAGGCGGAGGAGGCCCAGCGTGCCCTGCACGTTGACCTCATGCGCGGTCTCTGGGATGAACTCGGCCCGGGTGGACAGGAGCGCCGCCAGATGGAAGACGACGGAGATCTCGAACTCGCTCCTCAGGCGGTCGAGGAGATGCCGGTCGAGGATGTCGCCGATCCGCACCGCCGCGCAGCGGCGCGCGAGGCCCGGCTCCAGACCCCGGACGTCCAGGGCGAGGACATCGAAGGCGCCGAGGTCGGCGAGGCGGTGGATCAGGCCGTGCCCCATCTCCCCGCCGGCGCCGGTCACGAGAACCACGGGCTTGCGTGCCACCCCGCCCCCCCCTCCTCTCGGGCTCTCCGCCCATGATACCGGGACGATCTGCCCTTCCGCCGGCCTCCTGTGGCCGGTCAGCGGGCCGTGGCCAGCGCGACCCCGCCGATGACGACCGTCGCTGCCACCACGTGGTACCAGCGGACCGGCTCGCCCAGGATCAGCCATGAGAGCGCAATCACGACGAACGGGACCAGGTTCATGAAGACGGCGGCCCGGCCCGCCCCCACCACGCGGATGGCCTGGTAGTACCAGATATGCCCCAGCGCGATGGGCCCGGCCGCGTAGACGATCACGCCCCAGCCCACCCAGGAGGCCGCCGCCAGCGACTGCCACGGCCGCTCCAGGAGGGCCAGCGGCGCCAGCACCACCAGCGACACCACGTGCGCCCCGGCCTGCACCGTCAACGACGGCAGCTGGGAACGGCTTGCCCGGCTGAACAGCGTGTAGCAGACCCAGGCGACCTGCGAGGCCAGGATGATCAGGTCGCCCCGGTTGAAGGCCAGCGTCTGCAGCGCCTCCGGGGATCCGCGGGAGATCGTGAGGAGCACGGCACCCATGGTAAGCGCGATGCCGAGGACGTGCCGCGGGGCGAGGGGATCGCCGAGCCAGACGGCCCCCGCCAGCGCGACGATCACGGGGGCCGCGGCGCCCAGGATCCCGGCGTTCACCGGGCTCGTGTGGGAGAGCCCCCAGTACCAGACCGTGGTGTTGCCCACGAGCCCCGTGAGGGAGATCACGACGAAGGTCCAGCGATCCCGCCGCGTGAAGGCGGGGAAGGGGCCATGGGCGAGGCGCGCGATGAGGACGAGGGCCGGCGCGGCCAGCGCGGCGCGTGCGGCGGTGAGCGTGATGGGCCCGAGCTCCAGGAGCGCCAGCTTGCCGAGGGGGAAGTTGCCGGCCCACAGGAGAGTCACCAGGAGGAGCAGGCCGTAGGCGCGGGCGGGAGTCATCGTCTGAGATGGTTCGGCCCTGCCGGGATGGGGCCGACAGGGCCGAGCGCCGGAATTGGCGCCTTACTTCTTCTTCTTCTTGGCCGCCTTCTTCTTCGCCATCCTGTCACCTCCCTCCCGTTCCGCGCGTCCTTGCGGTTGAACGTCTGTCCGGACTCTACGGGGAGGGTGGAAAGGCTGTCAAGCGGAAAATACAGGATGGAGGGTTCCACGGGACGGGAGGGGCGAGATATTGGGGGGCGGGCCCCGGCCCGGCGAAGGGGGGGGCTAGGAGGCTTCGTGCTCCTGCGCCAAGGAGGGCCTGCGGGCCTCGCGCCGCTTCACGAACTCCTGATTGAGGGGGACGCCCTTCTTGCAGAGCGGGCAGACCTCCGGCGCATAGGTCGGGAAGTCGCGGCTCACGAGGCTGAAGATCGGCTTGCCGTCCACCTCGGATCTCTTCGTGCGGCGCCAGAGCGCGCCGATGCCGATCACCTGCGCGTCCAGCTCCTCCACGAGCTGGGTCAGGAGACGCACCGTCTGCCCGGAGCTCACCAGATCCTCGACGATGAGCACCTTCGCCCCGGGGCGGACCAGGCGGTGGAACTCGGCCGGCAGGGTCACGCGCCGCTTGCCGCCGCTGACCCCCTTGGTGCCGTACATCACGGTGGGGCGCGAGGGATGCGCCCGGGCCACGCAGTGCGAGAGGATCAGGGCCCCGGGCCCGGTGGAGAGGACCACGTCGAGGGGCCACGGGGCGAAGTGCTTGGCGATCACCGCCCCGAGCCCCTCGGTGAAGGAGGGCTCGGTGGTGACGAGGGTCTTCTCGATGTACTCGGTGGTGTGCTGACCCGAGGGAAGGAGGATGTGGTCGTTGGCGTGGTAGGCCCCGGTGCGCTTCAGGATCTCCAGGTGGATCTTCTCGCGGACGTCGGCGTCCATCAGGGCGGCGTCCTTGCGGGCGGGCGGGGTCATCGAGGCCTCCTCGTCAGTGGGTGGTGAGCGTCCCTCGAGCCCGGACACGCTCGCCAGCATTATACCGTGAGTCGAGGTGTTACACTGAGCCGGCCATGAGAGTCCTGGCCCTCGAGAGCGCGACCCTGACCGGCGGCGCGGCGCTCCTCGACGGCGACCGCCTCGTCGGGGAGAGCGTCCTCTCGGTGGCGCTCACCCACTCGGAGCGACTCATGGCGACGGTGGACCGGCTCTTCCAGGACTGCGGCTGGCGCGCGAAGGACTTGGAGGGTCTCGCCGTCTCCATCGGGCCCGGCTCCTTCACCGGGATCCGCGTGGGGGTGGCCACGGCGAAGGGGCTGGGCCTCGCGCTGGGCCTCCCCGTGGCCCCGGTGCCGACGCTTGACGCCCTGGCCTCCACGCTGCCCTTCGCGGACGCGCCCGTGTGCCCGCTCCTCGACGCGCGCAAGGGCGAGGTGTACCTCTCGCTGTACCGGTGGAGCCAGGACCGGATGGTGCGACTCTGGGATTACCTCGCGCTGCCGCCCGCCGCGGCCGTCGCGCGCCTCGAGCCTCCCGTGATCGTGCTCGGCGACGGCGTGGAGGCCTGCCGTTCCCTCCTCGCTCGGCTCGGCGACCCCCTGCGTATCGCGCCGCCGGCGCGGCGGCTGCCCGCTCCCGGCGTCGTTGCCCAGCTCGGCCACGCCATGCTCGAGGCCGGCCAGGGCGTGACCGCCGAGGCGCTGCTCCCCCTCTATCTCCGCCCCTCCGAGGCGGAGCTGAAGGTAGGGCGAGCCGCAGCCGGAGGCGAGGCGAGCGGAGATGGGAGGTAGGGCGAGCGTGAGCGAGCCAGGGCGAGCCGCAGCCGGAGGCGAGGCGAGCGGAGATGGAGATCCCCCGAGCGGAGCGAGGCGACGTGGCTGAGGCGCTGACCCGGCCCCCGCTGTCCATTGCGCCCATGACGCTCGAGGATCTCGACGAGGTCCTGCCCATCGAGCGCGCCTCGTTCAAGACCCCATGGTCGCGGGCCGCCTTCCGCTACGAGATCACCCAGAACCGGGTCGCCCGCTGCATCATCGCCCGGGCCGGCTCCCGGCTGGTGGGCTACCTGTGCCTCTGGGAGATCGGCCACGAGATCCACATCACCAACCTGGCCGTCCATCAGGAGTGCAGGCGCCGGGGGATAGCCAGGGTCCTCCTCGAGGAGACGCTCGCCGGGGGGCGGGCCCGCGGTGTGCTCCTCGCCTTTCTCGAGGTCCGGCCCAGCAACGTGGAGGCGCTGGGGCTCTACGAGAGTCTCGGCTTCCGGGTGATAGGCCAACGAAAAGGCTACTATTTCGACACGGGTGAAGATGCTCTGATCATGGAAGCCGACTGGAGGCCGTCACAGGGGGAGCCTGCGATCGAGAACTCTCAGGGAACCGGTGGCTAGGCTCGCGGGTTTCGGGACCGCCACACATGCGTCGCCCCACGTCATCACCCCCAGGAAGTCCGCTGCCTTCGCTGCCACACCAGCCACACCACCGGCAGCGATGCCCCGAACCGCTTCATCTCCCGGGCCATCGTCCAGCCCGTCTGCCGGGAGTGTCACAAGCAGTTGTGAGGTTCGTACTAGTTCCATGGGGTAATTGAGGCTGAAGCGTTCAGTCGTGGCCGCGCATCGAAAGGGGCGATGTCAGACCAACCCCCATCGAGGAGGCCGAAATGAGACGCTCCCTCTTCCTCGCCGCCATCGCGGCGGCCCTCGGGCTGTCCACGCCCCTGTCGGCATTCGCCGACGCCATCGCTTTCAAGCTCCTGCCCACCTACTCCAGGGCGACGTACAAGACCGACGCGCCGCTGGAGACCATCGTGGGCACCACCGCGGGCGCCGGCCTCAGCGGCGCGCTCACCCTGGATCCTGCGAAGCCCCAGGGCGCCCGGGGCACGGTGAAGGTGGACCTCAACGCGGTGAGCTCGGGAGTGGCCAAGCGCGACGAGGATGCGCGCTCAGCCAATTACCTCGACACCGGCAACGAGGCGAACCGGCACGCCGTGTTCGAGATCACGAGCATCGAGGTGCCCGGGGCGCTGGAGCCGGGCCGCGAGGTGGCGGCCAAGGTGAAGGGGCTGCTGACCATCAAGGGCAAGCCCGTCGAGACTGTCTCGGAGGCCCGGGTGACCTACATCAAGCTCACGCCCGAGCAGGTGGAGGGCCAGAAGCGCTTCGGCTTCACCTCCGACAACATCAAGGTCCGCGCGAAGGTCGCCACGACCTTCACCAACCACGGGATGCAGGTGCCGCAGCTCCTGTTCCTGAAGGTGTCCAACGAGATCCAGCTGGAGACGGACCTGACCTTCGTCCGCCAGTGACGCGCAGGGCGGGAGGCCGGCGCCGCCGCCGGCTTCCCGCCCGCTGTTCTTGTCGTCCGGGGCCGCGTGCCTTAGAATGCCCGAGTGCGACCCGATCCCGCGCCCCCCGCGCTCCCGCCCGTCTGACCCCATGGATCTCGTCACGCGCATGCTCGACGGCGATCGGCTGGCGCTCGCGCGCCTCATCACGCGCGTCGAGAATCGGTCGGACGAGGTCCCCGCCGTCATGCGGAAGATCCATCCCCGCCTGGGCCGTGCCTACGTGCTCGGCATCACCGGTCCCCCGGGGGCGGGGAAGTCCACGCTCGTGGACCGGCTGACGGCGGGGCTTCGCGCCGAGGGCGCGGCCGTCGGCATCATCGCCGTGGACCCCTCGAGCCCCTTCACCGGGGGCGCCGTGCTCGGCGACCGGATCCGCATGCAGACCCACACGCTGGACGCCGACGTGTTCATCCGGAGCATGGCCACCCGCGGCAGCCTGGGTGGGCTCTCCCGCGCCACGGGCAACGTGGTCAAGCTCATGGATGCCTTCGGCTTCCCGTGGATCATCATCGAGACCGTCGGGGTGGGGCAGACGGAGCTGGACATCATCAAGCAGGCCGACACCACGGTGGTGACGCTGGTGCCGGAGTCGGGCGACGCCGTGCAGACCATGAAGGCCGGGCTCATGGAGGTGGCCGACATCTTCGCGGTGAACAAGGCCGACCGCGACGGGGCGCATCAGCTCATGGCCGACCTGCGCTTCACCGTGCACCTGCACTACACGAGCGCGGTCTCGCCCAAGGACATCGACTGGGAGATCCCGGTGCTCGCCACGCAGGCGGTGAACGACACGGGCGTCCCGGAGCTCCTGGCGCAGATCAGGCGCCACCGGGCCGCCCTGGAGGCCGGCGAGGCCCTGGAGAAGCGCCGCCAGGCGCGGCGGCGAGCCGAGCTGGAGGGGCTGCTGGTGGAGGAGCTCACCGCGCAGGTGATGGAGCGGGTGCACGCCGACGAGGATCTCTCGCGCATCCTCGAGGCCGTGACCGGCGGCGCACTCGATCCGTACTCCGGGGTCGGCGAGATCCTCGCCTGGATTCTCCGCCGCCCTTGACAGCGCCCTCCACCCGCTTCACTCTACGCCTGCGCGCAGCCCCGATTGACACGACGCCCCGATGAGCCCCGCAGGGGCGAAGAGGCCCAACCGCAAGGCGGGGTCATCCACAGTAAGGCGAGATGGAGAGAGCCCCGCAGGGGCGAAGAGGC
>MGBV01000034.1:8753-13353 GCA_001788415.1 Candidatus Rokubacteria bacterium GWC2_70_16
GGGCGAAGAGGCCCAACCGCAAGGCGGGGTCATCCACAGTAAGGCGAGATGGAGAGAGCCCCGCAGGGGCGAAGAGGCCCAACCGCAAGGACGCCCCGATGAGGGCCACAGGCCCGAAGAGGCCCAACCGCCGAGCGATGTGAACTTACAACAGCTCCACCAATAAAGGTCTCGCTGAATGTCGCCTTCTCATCAGTGGTACGGGATCATCCCGGGCTGGTTCCCGTTCTACGTCCTCATCCTCGTGGCCCTCGTCCTCTTCGGCCTGCGGGTGAACTACCTCGTCCGCCTCATGCTGACGGGCAAGCCGGCGGCTCGGTGGGACGACGTCCCGGCGCGCCTCCGCATGGTGCTCGTGTTCGTCCTGGGCCAGTTCCGCCTGATCCGCGGGGACTTCTGGCCGGGGCTCATGCACGCCACGATCTTCTGGGGCTTCTGCACCCTGACCCTCGGCACCCTCGAGTTCTTCGGCCGGGGCGTCACGGAGGCCTTCGCGCTCCCCTTCCTCTCCGACACGCCCGCCTTCCTGATCCTCGAGGATGCCTTCACGGTGGCCGTGGTGGTCGCGCTGGGCTACATGACGTTCCGCCGGCTGGTGACGCGGCCCAAGCGCCTCACGCTCTCCCCCGAGGGGCTGCTGATCCTGGGGCTCATCTTCGGCCTCATGGTGACCGATCTCCTCGCCGACGGCGCCCGGATCGCGCTGGCGCCGGCCGCCGCCGACCGCTGGGCCTTCGCCGGCAGCGCGGTCGCTTCCGCCCTCGGAGGGCTGCCGGGCGGCGCCCTGCAGGGGGTCTTCCACGCCTCCTGGTGGATCCACGCGGTGATCCTGCTGGGCTTCCTGGTGTGGCTGCCATATTCCAAGCACACCCATGTCATGTCCGCCCCGTTCAATGTCTTCTTCGCCCCGCTGGGCCCCAAGGGGCGCTTCTCGACGCCGGATCTCGAGAACGCCGAGAGCTTCGGGGTCGGCCAGGTCACCGAGTTCACCTGGAAGGACCTCTTCGACCTCTACAACTGCACCGAGTGCGGGCGCTGCACCTCCCGCTGCCCCGCCAACATGAGCGGCAAGCAGCTGGACCCGAAGATGCTCATCCTGAACCTCCAGGAGCATCTTCTCGAGAGCGGTCCCAGGCTCCTGGCTCCTGCCGCGGCCGGGGAGGGGCACGGCGAGGGAGCGCCCATGGTGGGCGCGGTGATCGCCGACCGCGTCCTCTGGGCCTGCACCGCCTGCCGCTGGTGCGTGGACGCCTGCCCGGTGTTCATCGAGCACGTCCCGAAGATCGTGGACATGCGCCGCTGGCTCGTGCTCACCGAGTCGCGCTTCCCTGCGGAGCTCGGGCCCACCTTCCGCAACCTGGAGAACAACGGCAGCCCCTTCCAGGTGGCGTGGCAGACCCGGGCCGACTGGGCGGCGGACCTGGGCGTCAGGGTCATGAGCGAGGTGAGCGAGGCCGAGTACCTCTACTGGGTCGGCTGCTACGGCTGCTTCGACGAGCGCAACCGGAAGGTCGCGCGCGCCTTCGTCCGGCTGCTGCAGGCCGCCGGCGTGGACTTCGCCATCCTGGGGAACGAGGAGAAGTGCACGGGGGAGCCGGCCCGCCGCCTCGGCCACGAGTACCTGTTCCAGACGCTGGCCCAGGGCAATGTCGAGACGCTCAAGCGGTACAAGTTCCAGAAGATCGTGACCGCGTGCCCCCACTGCTTCAACACCCTCCGCCACGAGTACCCGGAGTTCGACGGCCATTTCCAGGTGATCCACCACTCGGAGCTGCTGGACGAGCTCATCGCCGCGGGGCGGCTCCGCATCTCGCGCGAGCGGAGCGAGCGGATCACCTATCACGACGCCTGCAACCTGGGCCGGTACAACGACATCTACGAGGCGCCGCGGCGGGTGCTGGGCTCCGTGGCGCGCACCGAGCTGGCGGAGATGGCGCTGTCCCGGTCGCGCGGCTTCTGCTGCGGCGGCGGCGGCGGGCGCGCCTGGATGGAGGAGAACGAGGGGAGGCGCGTCAACCAGCTGCGCGTGGAGCAGGCGATGGAGGTCAGGCCGGACATCCTGGCCTCGGCCTGCCCCTTCTGCCTCACCATGTTCGAGGACGGGGTGAAGGCGAAGGACGTCGGCGACAGGATCAAGACCCGGGACATTGCCGAATTGCTCGCCGAGGCCCTGACGCCGCAGGCGAGCGGACGGCCCGCGTGAAAGACCTTCTCCTTCTCCTGCCCCGGCTGGCGCGGATGACCGCCTCGCTCCTGGCCGATCGCGAGGTGCCGACGGCGGCGAAGCTGGCGCTGGCCGCGGTGGCCCTCTATCTGGCCAGCCCGGTGGACCTGATCCCGGATTTCATCCCCCTCCTCGGCTACCTGGATGACGTCCTCCTCGTGGCGGTGGTCGTGGACGGGCTCCTGAACTACCTCGACCGCGCGCTGCTCCTCAAGTACTGGCCCGGCGGGGTCGCCTCGCTGGACGCCACCGCGGCCGTGGCGCGGCGGCTGGCCCGCTGGGTGCCCCGCCGGCTCAAGGCGCGGGTTTTCGCGGGGCGCTGAGCCTTCCCGAGGGATCGGCCCATGGACGCCTCCTATCACGACCTGATCCGCCGCCGGCTCGGGCTGCCGTACGAGGAAGGGCCCGACAAGACCTGCTCGCTCGAGGAGGCGGTGAGGCGCCATGTCGAGGCGGGCGACACCCTCCACCTCGGAGCCGCCCACGGCCGGGCCAACTCCCTCATGCGCGAGGTCGCGCGCCAGTGGTGGGGGAAGGCGCCCCGGTTCACGCTGGCGGCCGTGGGCATCGGCTCGCCCTGGACGGCGCTGATCCACGGCGGCCTCGTCACGCGGGTCATCACCACCTTCATGGGGGAGGGCTATCCCTACCCGACGCCCCAGGCGCTGATCTCGCGCGCCGTCCTCGAGGGCCGGCTCGAGGTCCAGAACTGGTCCATGCTGACCTTCCCGCTGCGTCTCCTGGCCGGGGCCATGGGGGTGCCCTTCCTGCCGACGCGCTCGCTCCTGGGCTCGTCCATGGAGGAGGACAACGCGCGTGCCGGGGATTTCATCGCGACGGACGACCCCTTCGCAGGCGAGGGGCGCGTGGGCTACGTGAAGGCGCTGGTCCCCGACGTGGCGCTCATCCACGCCTGGGCGGCGGACCGGGCCGGCAATGTCATCATCGCGCCGCCCATGAATGAGAACCTCTACGGCGCCATGGCCGCCCGCCGCGGGGCCGTGGTCAGCGTCGAGAAGATCGTCTCCACGGAGTTCATCCGCCGCCACGCGAGCCTGGTGAAGCTCCCCTCCCAGTACGTCCGGGCCGTGGTGGAGACGCCCCATGGCGCCCACCCGGGCGGCATGTGGGGGATGAACGTGCCCGAGCTCGAGGGCTATGCCGAGGACCTGGACTGGATCCTCGACTGCCGCCGAGCCTTCAGGACGCCCGAGACGGCGGATGCCTGGATCCGCGAGTGGATCCTGGAGGTGCCCACGCATCAGGCCTATCTCGCCAAGGTCGGCTACGCGAAGCTCATGGAGGCCAAGGGGCGGGCGCATGCCGATGCCTGGGTGTCGGAGCTCGAGTCGCTGTCGGCGGGGCTGCCGACGGGCCCGGCGGCGACCGGCGGCGAGTGGATGGTCGTGGCCGCCTCGCGACTGCTCGCCGAGAAGGTGCGCGCGAGGGGCTACAAGACCTTCCTCGCCGGCATCGGCAACTCCAACCTGGCGGCCTGGCTCGCGGCCTACGAGCTCAAGCGGAGCGGGGTGGACGTGGAGCTGATGGCCGAGACCGGGATGGTCGGGTACCTGCCGCGCCCCGCCGAGCCCTACGTCTTCTCCTTCCGCAACTTCCCGTCGTCCAAGATGCTGACGGACATCTTTCACGTCATGGGGATCTTCATGGGCGGGCGCCACAACCAGTGCATCGGCTCGCTCGCCGCGGGCCAGGTGGACAAGCTCGGCAACATCAACTCCACGATCATCCCCGGCGTCACCTATGTCACGGGCTCGGGCGGTGCCAACGACATCACCTCCTCGGCGCGCGAGGTGGTTGTCTGCCTCGAGCAGCGCCCCACGCGCTTCGTGGACAAGGTGCCGTACATCACCGCTCCCGGCCGGGCGGTGCGCACCGTCGTGTCCGACCTCGGCGTCTACGAGAAGGATGAGGCCCACGGCGAGCTCCGGCTCACGGGGATCTACGGCGAGGGGGGCGAGGCGGAGGCCGTCAGCCGGGCGCGCGCCGGCTGTGGGTGGGATCTCCAGGTCGCGCCCCGGCTCCGCCACTTCGCGGCGCCGACGGGTGATGAGCTGGGACTGATCCGGCTCTTCGACCCGCGCCGCTACTTCCTCGGCTAGGGGGTCAGGTCTTGCAATCCGACACGCAGCCCCGGCCCGCGCGGCTGCGCTGCCGGCGGTACACGATGGCCAGTGCCCTGGCGCATATCACAATCCAAGTCCGCGCTTCTGCCGATGTCGGATTGCAAGACCTGACCCCACCCCGAGGCGGTCGCTTCTATGGCCAGCTCACCGACTGCGATCCGGCCACGGTCGCCTTCGAGATGCCCGTGGAGCTCTGCTTCCGGCGCATCCACGACGGCGAGGGGATCATGAA
>MGBV01000035.1:0-7653 GCA_001788415.1 Candidatus Rokubacteria bacterium GWC2_70_16
CGGCCATCGAGCGGGCGGAAGGAGATCTCGCGCTCGCCGAGGAGCCGGCCCGCTTCGCGGCCGCCCTCGAGGCCGGCGCCCCGCCGGAGTCCGGGGCGCCGGGGCCGGCCACCGCCTCCGAGGCCGCCGCGCCGTGACCGGCCGGACGCTGTCCGCGCTGGCCGGCGAGATCCGCGCCGGGCGCCTCTCCCCCGTGGAGGCGACGCGCGCGTGCCTCGACCGCATCGCGCGGCTCGACGGGCGGCTGCGCGCCTTCATCACGGTGGATGCCGAGAATGCGCTGGCGGCGGCCCGCGCCCTCGAGGCCGATGCGCGCGCCGGGCGCTGGCGCGGCCCGCTTCACGGGGTGCCGCTGGCCTTCAAGGACCTCTGTCACATCCCGGGCCTGCCCTCCTCCTGCGGGACGAAGACGCCGCAGTACTTCTTCGCCGAGCACGAGTGCACGGCCGTTCGCCGTCTCGTGGCTGCGGGCGCTGTCACGCTGGGCAAGCTCAACATGACGGAGCTGGCCATGGGGCCCTTCGGCGACAACGCCCACCACGGGGACGTCCAGAACCCGTGGCGCCCCGGGCACTGCTCGGGCGGCTCGTCGAGCGGCTCGGGCGCGGCGGTGGCCGCCGGCCTGGCGCTGGGCGCTCTCGGCACCGACACGGGCGGCTCCATCCGGCTGCCGGCCGGCTGCTGCGGCATCGCCGGGCTCAAGCCCACCTATGGCCGCGTGAGCCGCGCCGGCGTGATGCCGCTGTCCTGGTCCATGGACCACGTGGGCCCCATGGCGCCGACGGTGGGGGATGCGGCCCTCCTGCTCGGCGTCATCGCCGGTGCCGACCCGCAGGATGCGACCTCCAGCCCCCGTGCCGTCCCCGACTACGCGGGGGCCCTGAGCGAGCCCATCGTCGGGCTTCGCGTCGGCGTCCCGGAGAACTACTACTTCCGCGGGCTCCACCCCGAGATGGAGGCCGGCGTGCGCCGCGCGGTGGCCGTGCTGGAGGGGCTCGGCGCGCGCGTGTCGGAGATCCGCGTGCCGGACCCGCAGCTGATCACGGATGTGGCCAACATCATCTCGCGCGCCGAGAGCGCCGCGATCCACTCGCGCCTGCTGCGGGAGCGGCCGCAGGACCTCCAGCCGGCGGTGCGCGCGCGGCTCGAGCTGGGCGTGCGCATCCCGGCCCACGACTATCTCCAGGCCCTGCGCCTCCGCGCGCGGCTGGCCCGCGAGTTCATCCGGGAGGTGTTCGCGGAGGTGGACGCGCTGGCGGCGCCGGTGATCCGGGAGCCCGCGCCGGCGCTCGCGGACGTGAAGGCGGGTACCACGGAGGACGTGACGGCGCGCATGAAGGAGTTCTCGCGGCTGACCCGGCCCTGGAACGGCCTGGGGCTGCCGGCGCTGTCGGTGCCGTGCGGCCTCTCGGCGGCGGGGCTGCCGCTGGCCTTCCAGATCGTGGGGCGCCCCTTCGACGAGGCCACGGTGCTCAAGCTGGGCCACGCCTACGAGCAGGCCGCCGGCTGGTGGAGACAGGGCCCGGCCCTCGGCTGACCCCGGGGCCCCTCAGGCCGTTTTCAGCGGTCTGACAGGCTGTAGGTCAGGCGGTACACGGCCGCGGCGATGTCGGGCGCCGCGCCGTGGCGGGTGAGGGTCTCGGCGCTCAGGAAGTCGCGGCAGGCGCCCTCCACCGTGTCCTGGTCGAGCCCCTCCACGAGGATCACCCAGCGGGCCATCTCGTCCGGTCCCTGCCCGAGCCTGGCCTCGTCGGTCTTCGCCTTCGCGGTGGTGGCCGCCATGTCGGCCTCGCAGAGGTGGGCGCCCACCAGGCCGGGGCGCTCCGACACCGTGGGCAGGGCCGTTCCGGTGAGCCACCCCCGCAGTTCCTCCTCGCGCCCGCGCGCCGGCCCCAGCTCCAGGGTTTGAAGCGCGCCGCCGATCCCCTCGCCGAGGCTCAGCGTGACCCGGCAGGCCGTTCGCCGCGTGTTCCTGAACATGGGGAGGGCGCGGCGCGTCCAGGCGGTGGGGTTGTTCAGCCGCTCGAGGTAGGCGGAGCCGGCGAGCGTGGCCGCGCTTTCCGTCTCGTAGAGCGTGAAGTACCTCGGGCTGCCCCCCACGGCCTCGTAGCGCCGTCCGCGGAGGAACCCGGGAATGCCGACGCGCTCCGGCACGTGCTCGCGGGTGTGCCAGTGGTCGAACTCGGCCTCACCGCCGGGCGCGATGTCGTTCCAGATGGCCAGCACGGCGCCACCGCGGAGTGCCATGGCCCGACCCTAAAGGGGCCCCGCGCGGCCGTCAAGGGGCTTGCGCGCGCCAGGGCGGCCGGTCGGCGCCGGCACATGGGATAGACTAGGGACCATGCCGGATCCCTCCGCGGCGTCCTCCCCGGCCGGTCCCGGTCTCGCGATGCTGCTCCGCCGCGTGTTTGGGACCTTCAGGCTCGCGTACCTGCCCGTGCTCCTGACATACTTCTGCTACGGCGCCAGCGGGATCACCGGCGTGGCCATGCTCTACTTCCAGAAGGACGCGCTCGCGCTGACCCCCGCCGAGGTAGCGGGCATCGGCTTCTGGCTGGGCTTGCCCTGGAGCATGAAGATGGTGGTGGGCGTCGCCTCCGACGTCTACCCGATTCTCGGCAGCCGCCGGAAGGCGTACCTGCTCCTGGGCGCCCTCGGCTCCTTCGTGGGCTACGCGCTCCTGGCCACCGTGATCGCCACCAAGGGCGCCTACCTGGCGGCCATGGTGCTAGTGACGGTGGGCTACATGGTCCAGGACGTGGTGGCCGACGCGCTCAGCGTCCAGGTGGCGCGGACGGACGAGGAGATGGCGCAGGTGCAGACGCTGGGGCGCATGGCGCTCCTCGCGGGAAGCATCAGCGTGGGCTACCTGGGCGGCGTGCTCGCGGGGGCCTTCGGCTCACGCCCCGTCTTCGCCCTCGCCGCCGGCCTGCCCCTGCTGGTCGGCATCGGCGCGCTGTTCGTGGGCCGGGAGGCGCGCTCCGGGCCCGGGGCGGCCGCCCGCGCGGTCGATCAGGCGCTGGCCGCCGACGGCCCGCTCGGCGGCGGCAAGGCGCGGCTCGTGATGACCGTGGGGCTCTCCTATGCGGCCCTCGGCGTCGCGCTGGAGCGCTTCGACGTGCCCTTCGCCCAGGAGCTGGTCCTCGTGGTGTCCGCGACCCTGATCGTCCTCCTGCTCTCTCGCGTCGGGCTGTCCCGCCCCGTGGCGGTGGCCGCCTTCGTGATCTTCCTCTTCAGGGCCACGCCGGGCGTGGGGCAGGGGTACAGCTACTGGGCCATCGACAGGCTGGGCTTCGACCAGCGGTTCCTGGGTCTCCTCGCCCAGGCCAGCAGCGTCCTGAGCCTCGTGGGGCTCGTCCTCTTCCGCAAGCCCATCACGCGGCGCCCCGTGAGCTTCACGATCTTCTGGGTGACGGTGGCGGGGACGCTGCTCTACCTGCCAACCATCGGCCTCTTCTACGGCGCCAACGAGTGGGTTGGCATGAGCGCCCGGACCTTCGCCTTCATCGACACCACGATCTCGGCGCCGCTGTCCCAGCTCGCCATGGTGCCCATGCTCGTCCTCATCGCGCGCACGGCGCCCCGGGGGGCGGAGGCCACCATGTTCGCGATCATGGCCTCCTTGATGAACCTGGCGCTGTCGGCCAGCGAGCTGGGGACGCGGTACCTCAACACCGTCTTCGCGGTGACCCAGCAGGACTACGGAAATCTCGGCCGGCTCATGCTCGTCGTGGGCGCGATCGGCCTCCTGCCGCTGGTGGTGATCCCGCTGCTCAGGCGGGAAGAAGTCCACCTGGGCCCCGCCCGCGCCCCCGCCTCCGGCCAGGCCCCCGCATGACCGGCTCCGCGCTATAGTGATGGCGGCGTGATGACCCCATGAGGACCCTCGCACGCAGATCCTGGACGGCGCTGGTGCGCCTGCTCGAGCGGGACGAGCGCGTCTTCGCCTTTCTCCTGGCCCTGGTCATGGTCGGCGGGCTGGCCACGCTGGGGCTGGCGCCGCTCCGCCCCCGCTACCGCTTCGACGTCTACTCGCTGGTGCTCTGGTTCGCGGCCTACAAGGCGTGCATCCTGGCGCTGGTCACCGTCAACCCGCGCGCGACGCGGCCGATCTTCACCGGCGCCCTCGCCGTGGACCTCCTGCTGGTCTTCTCGCTCCTGTATCTCACGGGCGGCGCCGACAGCCTCTTCTACCTCCTGTTCTTCCCGCTGGTGGCGGTCAACGCGTATTACTTCGGGCGCTGGGTGGGGCTCCTGGTGGCCCTGGTGGCCGGGCTCCTCTACGCCGCCGCCGCCGCGCTGGCGCCCCCCTGGGTGGGCTGGACCCCCGTCATCATCCTCATGGGGCTGGTCGGGCTGCCCGCCTTCGCCCTGGGGCACGTGGCCGAGCGCGAGCGGCGGGCCAGGGCCGAGGTGGAGCGGCTGAACGCCGAGCTGACGGGCACGCTCACGCGGCTGCAGGCCGCGCAGCAGGAGCTGGTGGTGGCCGAGCGCATGGCCACCGTGGGGCGGCTGTCGCTGAAGGTGGCCCACGAGGTGCGCAACCCCATCGCCGCCATCGAGCTGAACGCCGAGATGCTGGGCGACATCGTCAGTGAGCACCCGCACCCCGATATGAACGAGGCCGTCAGCCTGCTGGGCGCCATCCGCGAGCAGGTGACGGCGCTGGACGCCCTCACCGAGGAGTACCTGGCCTTCGCCCGCTTCCCGCGCCCGCAGTTCGAGGAGGACTCCGTCAACGAGATGGTGATGGCCGTGGCGGAGTTCGTGCGGCCGCTCGCCACGCGCCAGGGCATCGCCGTGCGCCTCGAGACGGACCCGACGGTGCCGCCCATGGCCATCGACCGCTCGCTGCTCCGCCAGGCGGTGCTGAATCTGGTCAAGAACGGGCTCGAGGCCCTCTCCCAGGGCGGGATGGTCACCGTCACCACCCGGCGGCTCGACGGCACCGTGGAGATCCTGGTGAGCGACACCGGGCCGGGCATCCCGCCGGACGTCGGCCGGCGGCTCTTCGAGCAGTTCTTCACCACCAAGCCCCAGGGCACCGGTCTCGGGCTGTCCATCTCGCGTCAGATCGTGGAGGAGCACGGGGGCCGCATGAGCTGGGGCAGCACCCCGGGCTCGGGCACCAGCTTCACCATCTCGCTGCCGATCAAGAGGGCCGAGCATGTCTGATCCCGCGCTGCTGCTCGTCGCCGACGACGACCCGGCGATCCGCCAGAGCCTCGAGCGCACCCTCACCCGGGAGGGGTATCAGGTGGTGCTCGCCCCCGACGGCCACGCCGCGCTGGAGCGCCTGCGGGGGGGCGGGGTGGACCTCGTCCTCTCCGACCTCAAGATGCCCGGGCTCACGGGCCTCGAGCTCCTGCGCGAGGTCAAGACCGTCGCGCCCGACGTGGACGTGATCATGCTCACGGCCTTCGGCACCGTGGAAGAGGCCGTCAAGGCCATGAAGGACGGCGCCGTCGACTTCCTGACGAAGCCGTTCCAGCGCGCCCAGCTCATCCGCGTGATCCGCAAGGCCCTCGAGCACCGGGCCCTCATCGAGCAGAACCGGGCGCTGCAGAAGCGGCTCGACGACCTCCTGCGCCAGGGCGACATCATCGGCGTGAGCCCGGCCTTCCGCCGCATGATGACGCTCGTGGACCAGGTCGCCAACAGCTCGGCCACGGTCCTGGTCCACGGCGAGAGCGGCACGGGCAAGGAGCTGGTGGCCCGGGCGATCCACGAGCGCTCGCCCCGGCGCGGGGGGCCGTTCGTCGCCGTCAACTGCGCGGCCCTGCCCGAGACCTTGCTCGAGTCGGAGCTGTTCGGCTACGAGAAGGGCGCCTTCACGGGCGCGGCGGGGCGGAAGGAAGGGCGCTTCGAGCTGGCCGACGGCGGCACGCTGTTCCTGGACGAGGTGGCGGACCTGTCGCCGGTCACCCAGCCGAAGATCCTGCGCGTGCTCCAGGAGGGGGAGTTCGAGCGGGTGGGCGGCACCCGGACCCTCCGCGTGGACGTGCGGATCGTCGCGGCCAGCAACCAGGACCTGACGACGCTCGTCCGCGAGAAGCGCTTCCGCGAGGATCTCTACTACCGGCTGAACGTGATCAGCATCACCGCCCCCCCGCTCCGGGAGCGGCGCGAGGATGTGACCGTCCTGGCCCAGCACTTCCTGCGCGTCTACGCGGCCAAGAACAACCGGCGCCTCGAGGGCTTCAGCGACGACGTCCTCCGCTGCCTCGAGGCCTACGCCTGGCCCGGGAACGTGCGGGAGCTGGAGAACGTGGTGGAGCGGGCCGTGGTGCTGGCCCGCGGCTCGGCGGTGGAGGTGCCCGATCTGCCGGACAACGTGGCCGAGCGCGCCGTGATGCTCGAGCGCCCGGGGGCGGCCGAGGGCAGCGCGGGGGCGGAGGGGGCGAGCGCCGGTGCCGCGGGAGAGGGGTTCTTCAAGATCAAGGTGGGCACGCCGCTGGCGGAGGTGGAGCAGCGGATCCTCGAGGAGACGCTGCGGCTGACCAAGGGGAACAAGACGCTCACGGCCAAGATCCTGGGGATCGACCCGAAGACCGTCTTCCGCAAGCTCAAGGCCGGCGAGGCGGAAGAGTCCGCGGCGGACGAGCGCGCGGGGGGCTGAGCCCCCGTTCCAGCCTTGAGCGGCACAGGGCTGGTGTGCCTGCTGATCTTCTTCAGCACGTTCTGCAACGGCGCCTTCGGCCCGCTCCTGCCCGAGATCGCTCGCTCGCGGGAGCTGGCGGACTGGCAGCTGGGCGTCGTGGCCGGCGCCTTCGGCTTCGCCCGCATGGCGGGGGCCATGCCCGCGGGCCTCCTGGCGGGCCGCAGCCTGG
This sequence comes from Candidatus Rokubacteria bacterium GWC2_70_16, assembly GCA_001788415.1. Lineage (GTDB taxonomy): Bacteria > Methylomirabilota > Methylomirabilia > Rokubacteriales > CSP1-6 > UBA12499. The sequence goes on from MGBV01000035.1 coordinate 6,831, forward strand.
CCACGGCCTTCAGCCTCGCTCCGGCCGTCATGATCTTGGGTCTTCTGGTGCTCGGCACGGGTGGGCCGTTCCCGGTGCTGGTGCTCGGGCGTGCCCTCATGGGCCTGGCCCACACGCTGGGGATGGTGAGCGGGCTCATCGCCGTGCTCCAGGACGAGCGCAGCGCCGGCGCCACGGTGCGGCTCAACACCTACGAGTTCTCGGGCATGCTCGGCATTCTCGGCGGCCTGACTCTCGTGGGACTGCTGCCGCGGGGCTGGGGCTGGAACGTCTCGCTGCTGGCCGCCTCCTCGCCGCTCCTGCTGGGCGTCGCCGTGCTGCCGCTGCTGCGCCGGCGCCTGCCCGACCCGCCTCCCTCGCGCCCGCGCGCCGCCGCCGAGGGATCCGACCCCGCGCATCCGCCCGGCGCCCGCACGCCCCCCGTGGTCTGGCTCATGCTGGGCGTCGGGATGGTGTTCGCGCTCTGCTGGTCGTCGGTGAGCCAGTTCCTCATCCCGCTGCGCGGGACCCGGGAGTTCGGCCTCGAGCGCTCCGGCATCTCACGCCTGCTCGCGATGGCTCAGGGGGTGGACCTCGCCGTCCTGCTCCCGGTGGGACAGCTCGCCGACCGGCTGGGGCGCAGCCGGGTGCTCGGGGCCGTCACGCTGGCGATGGGGCTCGGCGCGCTGGGGACGGGGCTCGGCTCCTTCCCGCTCTTCGTCGCCGGCTGCGTCGGCTTCGGCCTCGGCCTGGCGGGCTGGATGCTGCCGCTCGGCGTGATCCGCGAGCACGCGGGACGCGAGGGGCTCGCCCGGCGCACCGGTCTCTACCGCCTCGGCGTGGA
>MGBV01000035.1:7725-7952 GCA_001788415.1 Candidatus Rokubacteria bacterium GWC2_70_16
CGTGGGGCTCGCGGCGCTCGCGGCCGGCGCGCGGCTCCTCTGGCGCCCGCCCGCCCTCCCGCGCTGATCCGGCAGATCCGTGTCGGCGTCTCGCGCGCGGGCGCGCCCGGCTGCCATTCACTGGCAGGGCCCCGACGCAGCAGTTCCGCATCTGAAACGAGGTTGAGCATGTAAGCGCTGCTCGCGAAAGGCGATTTGGTCAGCAGGCGCGGGTCGAGGAAATTCGC
>MGBV01000036.1:0-129 GCA_001788415.1 Candidatus Rokubacteria bacterium GWC2_70_16
CCGCCACCCTCAACGAAACTCCAGTGTGGACGCCATCCGGCGGAATCACTTTTTCCGCTCCGCGCGACGCGACGCAATCGGCGATCTTTGAAATACCAGCCGGCGCGACAGAGCTGGACGGAGCGAACC
>MGBV01000036.1:184-432 GCA_001788415.1 Candidatus Rokubacteria bacterium GWC2_70_16
GCTCGCGGGCACGCAGGGAGGCAATATCTGGATTCTGGACACCAGTGCGGCGGCGCGAAGCCAGTGGCGCACCATAACAATCAAGACGACTGCCATTGAAGCGGGTCCGGTCTTTTCACCGGATGGACGGTATCTGGCGTACTCGTCGAACGACTCCGGCCGGCCTGAAATCTACGTGCAACCCGTGCTCAGTCTCGGCGATCGCCGCCAGGTCTCGACCACTGGTGGCACGGAACCCATCTGGTCAC
>MGBV01000036.1:466-633 GCA_001788415.1 Candidatus Rokubacteria bacterium GWC2_70_16
GCCGGCTCGCCGCGCGTGCTCTTCCGCGGGGATTTCGCTGTGGGCGACGGCGTCACCAACTACGATGTCGCGCCCGACGGACGGCGGTTTGTGATGATCCGCGAGGAGACGAAAACGGCACCGGCCACTCAGATCGCCTTCAAGTCACTCCGAGGTTATTGAGGATG
>MGBV01000036.1:640-2539 GCA_001788415.1 Candidatus Rokubacteria bacterium GWC2_70_16
GTGCGCCGAGGCTGAGATGCGTCTGGTGATCATCTCGGACATTCACGCCAATCTGAGGGCACTTGAAGCGGTCCTTGACGACATGCCGGCCGCCGATCGCGTAGTCTGCTGCGGCGATCTGGTCGAGTATTACGATCAACCGAATGAAGTGTGCGCCCTGGTTCGCGATCGAGGCATCGCGTGTATTCGCGGTAACCATGACGCGTACGTTATCGGCGCGCTCGTGCCCAACCCAGAGCACCGCCAGGCGTTTCGGACAGATTGGACCCGCGAGACGATGCATGAGACACATCTCAGATGGCTCGAAGGTCTGGGCACGGAAATGAGTTTCGAGGAGGGTGAGCGCCGGCTGACTATCCGGCACGCCAATCCTTGGGATGAAGAGACGTACCTGCGCGCTGATGCGACGCCTGCGTTGGAGCGGCTGCGGCTTCAGCCCGGCGAGACGTTGGCGGTGGGCCACACGCATCGGCCGCTTCACCTGCAGATCGGGGCCGGATGGCTGCTGAATCCCGGTTCGGTCGGGCAACCGCGCGACGGCGATCCTCGCGCGTCGTACGCGGTGTTTGACCTGAGGACCGGTACCGTCGAACACTGTCGCGTGAGTTACGACGTGGCCCTGATGCAAAGGCGACTGAAAGAGCAGGGGTGGGATCCCGCGATCACCAGCCTGCTCGGTCGAACCCGCGAGCCGGGATGGGCGCCGACCTGACCGCCGAGGGCACTGATGGTGCTGGGCTGCCGCTCTCCTACGTCGGAGTCGCCACGCTCGTCGTCGCCGTTGTGTGTGTCTTGTGGATCGCGAGCGGCGTCACATACGTCGAGGTCTTCTCGTATCTCGCCTACCTCACGTTCGCCATCGCGTTGCCAGGGATCTTGCTGTGTCGCCTCGTCGGTCAATCCAATCGCGTGGGCCTGGCCGACTTCTGCGTGGGCGTGCCAGCCGGAATTGCCTTGCAGGTGGTCGGGTTTGTGGCGCTCGCGTCGATCGGATTTCGGCGCGCCGGTTGGTTTGTGGCGCCCGCCATCGGAATATTGTGTTTCTTCGCGCTCCTGCAACGTCGCGGACGACGCAAGCTTCACTTCCGTTTTGTGCGCGGCCGGCTGCTTGAACCGCTGCTGATCGGCAGTCTGTGTCTGTCGAGTGTTGGCCTGCTGGCGCTTCGGGATTTTCCGCAACACCCGCTGCCCGGACAAGCCGGTGCGGCAGGGCTCGCGTACTACCGGGACATGCCGTGGCATCTGGGCAACCTCTCCGCAGCAAAGCGCACCTGGCCGCTCGAAAACCCGCGCATGGCCGGAGAACCGCTTCATTACCATGTCGGCGCCTATGTGTTTGGAGCCGGGACGTCCACCGTGACCGGCATCGACGTCGCGACCCTGCTCTTCCGGCTCGACCCCGTCATGCTGATGTTGTTGCTTGGCATGCAGTTGGTGTGGATGGGGCGACAGTGCGGTGGGCCAGGGTTCGTCGGTCTCGGGACCGCGTTCCTCGTGTTGCTGACCGGGGATGCGGCGAGCCTATGGCGTCAAACGAGTCCCGAGTTCTTCAATCTCTTCATCACCCATCTGTACCTCAGTCCGACGTACTTTCTTGGACTCGTGCTGTTTTTGCCGCTTCTGGTGCTGAGCGGACGGATTATCGCCGGAGATCAGCCGAGGCGGGCCGACCTGTACTTGTGGCTGCTGCTGCTCCCGGCCTGCGGGCTGACGAAGTCGACCACGCTGCCGGTTCTTGCAGCGGCCGCGGCTGGATTCGCAGGACTGCACTTGATTCGCCGAAGGGCTCTGCACGTTCCGGCCCTGATGGTGGCCGGCGGCGCGATCGTCGCTTTCTTCGCGGTCTGGCCGGTCGTCGTTCCGCCGTCAGCGGCGGAGATGAAGACCATGTTCTGGAAT
>MGBV01000036.1:2550-5770 GCA_001788415.1 Candidatus Rokubacteria bacterium GWC2_70_16
AAGAGCGCCATGACCGTCATCGTGCTGGCCGGCCACGCCCCCGCGATGCTGATGGGCATCGCGGCGCTGGCAGCGGCGCGGCGGCCCTGGACGAGCGCGCGATGGTGGTTGGCGATGCTGGTGGCCGCCGGGGCCGGTCCCGCGCTGTTGTTCACGGCAACGGGAAATGGTCAGCTCTACTTCTGGTTCTACGGCTATGTCGCGCTTGGCGCGCTGGCGGCAGCGGGTGTTGCGGAGCTGCTGCAGCGGCCGGCGACGGCGATGACCCGCACGATCTTGGCCATCACGGTGGTTGCCGCGTTGATCGGAACACTGTCGATCGTGTTTCAATCGCGGCCCGGAGTGAAGAAGATCATGGGGGCGCGGTTTCGAATGTTCCAGGCCAATCCCGACAATCAGGTGCCCGACAGGGCCGCCGAGATCACCGCCGGCGTGGCCGAGGGCCTTCTGTGGGTCGCGCACAACACGGACGCCTCAGCAGTCATCGCGGTGAATGATGAGACGGTCAATTTTTACTACTCGGCCCTCGCCGAGCGGGCCGTACTACTCGAAAAGATCGCGCCCGTCGTGGACATCGCCACGATGACCTCGATCTCTGATCGAGAACGGGCTGTGGGACACTTGTTCGGCGACGCGGGACCTGCGGTCGCCTGCGAGACGGCGAGACACTTTGGCGTCGGCTATCTGATTAACATCAAGACGCGGGTCCGGCCACCGGGTACTCTCGATTCCGGCCCTGTGGACGTGGTGTTTGAGAACAACGAAATCGGCGTCATGTCGCTGGCCGGATGCCGAAGCGGCGGTTAGGATGTCAAAGGTGGCGGAGATGAGCAGCCGGCTTCACGTGATCGTGCCGGTACGCAATGAGCTGCAGAACGTACCGTATTTCTACGAGCGCGCGCGAACGGCGCTCGAAGGGCTACGCGACGTCGAGTGGAGCATCGTCTTTGTGAACAACGCCAGCGAGGACGGCACGCTCGAACGCCTGCTTCAGCTGCGCGAATCGGATTCTCGCGTCAAGATCATCACGCTGTCTCGAGATTTCGGGTACCACGGTGCGTTGGTCGCGGGTCTGTCTTCGGTGGAAGGCGATCTCTACGCGATCGTCGACGTTGACTGCGAGGACCCGCCCGAACTCCTGGTGGATTTCTTCCGCGCCATCCAAAAGGGCGTGGAGATCGCGTACGGCGTACGCTCGCAACGCGACGAGCCCAAACTGATCACATTCGGGCGGAAACTCTTCTACATCGCGAATCGGCGAGTGGCCGACAGCGACATCGTGATGTGGATGGGCGAGTTCTCGATGTTTACGAAGCAGGTACGGGATGCGGTGCTGGCGGCCAAGACGACGTTCGTCTCGATCCGAGCCGAGATGGGGCATGTCGGCTTCCCGCGGATCGGCCTTCCGTACCAGCGCGCGAAGCGAAAATACGGAGAGACGCACTATAACGTGTGGCGAATGACCGTCTATGCGATTCTGAGCATTCTCTCCGGAACGACGTTTCCGTTGCGCCTCGTGCTGTATGTGGCGGCGTTGGTGGGCGTTGGATTTCCGATTGTGGTCAAGGCGCTTGGTTTGAGTTCCTCGGGTGTTCTGATAGCCGCCTCTGTGACGGTGCTGTACTATCTCGTGATCACGATTCCACTCATCGGTCTCTATTTGGCCCGGACGTACAAGAACGTCGTCGCGCGTCCGGTCTTTGTCATCGACCAAACGCGCACACGGCTATGACCGGTCAGTCGGAATTGGCTGACATGATCTCGGGTTTTGAAGACGCGCCTGAGATCTACCGCCCGTCGCCATTCTGGCGGGAGCTGGCGTTGGCGGGCGTGCGGCAATTGGAAGCCTCGGGGTTCGAAAACTTCAAGCGCACGGTCAACACTCGCTACTTCAACTGGCGTTCCCTGGGGATCCTGCGCCACCAGTTCTTGGCAGTCGGCGAGGCGTGGCTGGCTCAACCGAATGCCGCCATTTTTCACGCTGAGTTCCCCCAGCCTAAGGCCGCTATCGCCGATCGGGCGGCGTCTTTCAATGCGCTGGCGGCGTGGATCTATAAGACATACGTCGCCATGTACGCGGACGTGATTACCCGCGAGGACAGTCGCGGTTTGCTTCGGGCCATTGAAGAGCCCAGTCTCGGTAACCCATTCCTGGTTCGACACAACGGCGCGAATGTGTCGCAGGACTTGTGCAATTCCATCCACGAGCTCTACAGCATTCTCGGCCCTGGTGGGTTACCGCCGGCCGACAGGCCCCCCGCCTCATTTGCGGAGATCGGCGCCGGGTACGGCAGGCTCGCGCACGTGATGCTGAAAGCCGTGCCGAACGCCACGTACTGCATCATCGACATCCCGCCGGCGCTCTACCTGTCGCAGCGCTACTTGACGACGCTGTTTCCCGACCTGCCGGCATTCAAGTTCAGGCCATTCCGCGACTACCGAGCTGTGGCCGGTGAGTTCGAGTCATCGCGAATTCGTTTCCTTGCGCCGCATCAGCTCGAGCGATTACCGGCCAAGTCAGTCGACTACGTCATCAACATCAGTTCGTTTCACGAAATGACGCTGGCGCAGGTCAGCAATTACTTCGCCTTGATTGACCGGACCTGCCGCGGGCGGCTCTACACCAAGCAGTGGCGCGTGTCGCGCACCCAGGTCAACGGGTGCACCCTGCGTGAACACGACTATCCCGTTCCGGCGGCGTGGCGAACGGTGTTCCATCGCCGGCATCCGGTGCAGCGGATGTTCTTCGACGCGCTGTACGAGGTGGCCTGATCGACTATGACGGCCACCGATGAAACGTGTCAGCTGTGCGGCGCCGCTGAGATGGTGACCCGGCTTGACCGGGTGCGCGATTACATCAGCGGCGAAGAGTTTCAGGTTCGGCAGTGCGTTCGGTGCGGCCTGGAAATCACGTCGCCGCGACCGGCCGCGATCGCTCGCTATTATCCGGCGACGTACCGTCGCTATGCCGAAGTGGCGTCGCACTCGCTGCAGTTATTGTACGGAGCCAAAGTGCGCGGATGGCTGCGCCGGCTGCCGCGATCCGGCCGCGCGCTCGAAGTGGGATGCGGAGCCGGTTGGATGCTCAGGACGCTCCGCGACCGTGGGTGGCGTGTCTTCGGCAGCGAACGCACGATTGCGGATGCCGCTGCCGGCGCGACCGCTCACCAGATTCCCATGTTTGTCGGTGACTTCGAAGCGATCGCGCCGTCGGCGCGTT
>MGBV01000036.1:5811-11340 GCA_001788415.1 Candidatus Rokubacteria bacterium GWC2_70_16
GCGCGTCGGCCGCTCGACGCCCCGGTTGAGAAGATTGCGCGCGAGGTACGGCTCGATCAGCTCCCAGCACCAGGCGGCGATCACCGCGGCGCGAGTGTACCATGGCCGCGTGGCCGCGCCCGCGCCGATGGCCCTGCGACGTGCCGCGCTCTGGGCCCTGCTGGCGACGCGGCTCGCGGGCGGCTGGGGCGTGGGCTGGGACATCCGCTGGCACCTCCTGATCGGCCGCGACTCGTTCTGGATCCCGCCACACCTGCTGACCTACGCCTCCGTCGCGGCGGGCGCCGTCCTCTCCCTCGGCGTCCTCCTGCACGAGACCCGGCGGGCGCGGCGCGGGGCCGGCGGCCCGGACACGGTCCGCGCGGCCGGGCTCGTGGGCACCCCCGGCTTCCACGTCGCCTGGTGGGGCACCGCCCTCATCATCCTCGCCGCGCCGCTCGACGACCTCTGGCACCGGCTGTTCGGGATCGACGTCACGCTCTGGAGCCCGCCGCACCTGCTGGGCTTCGCGGGCTCCCAGGTGACCGGCCTCGGGGGCCTCGTGATCGCCCGCGAGGTCTACGCGCCCGGCCGCGCGCGCGCCGCGGCGCTGGCGCTCGGCGGCACCTTCCTGCTCGGCACGTTCTCCGTGCTCGCCGACCCGGCCGTGCAGACCGCGTTCCGCCGCGGGGGCGTCTTCTTCTTCACGCACGCGATGCTGGGCGGCCTCGCCTTCACGTTCACGCTCGTGCTGCTCGCGCGCCTCACCGGGCGCCGGAGCGCGCCGCTCGTGCTCGCGCTGGGCGTGGTGCTCGTGCACGCGTCGATCATCGGCGTCGGCGACCTCGGCTTCGCGCTCCTCCAGCCGGTGCCCGCCCTCGAGGCGGCGCTCGCCGGGGATCCGGGCTCGCCGATCGCGCTCGCCCACGAGATGGCGCGGCGCAACGGCGGCGTGCCCGGACGCTCCCTCACCCTGCGCCTCGTCCCGCTCCTGCCCGCGGCGCTGATGGTCCTCGTCGACGCGCGGCGGCGCTGGCGCCTGGCCGCGCTCGTCTTCGGGGCCACGCTCCTCGCCGCCTCGGGCGTGACGCTCGGCCGGGCGCCCGCGCTCGCCCACGCGCTGCCCGCGCCCGGCGACGCCCTGCTCGCGCTCGCGCTCACGCTCGCGGCCGCGCTCGCGGGGGGCTGGTGCGCCGTCCGGCTCGCGGCGGTGCTCGAGCCCGCCGGCGGCGCGCCCGCGCGCACCGCGGCTCAGGTCTGAGCCGGGCCGAGCCAGGCGCGGCGGAAGCCGGGAGCGCGCCACGCGGCGAGACGGTCGAGCAGCTCGTCGGGCGCCCCGCCGAAGAGCAGGAGCGCCGCGTACTCGGGCCGCACGAAGCCCTCGTCCACCGAGTGCGCGAGCATGCGCTTGAGACCGTCCCAGTAGCCCTCGACATCGAGCGCGCCGACCGGCTTGGCGTGGATCCCGAGCTGCGACCACGTGAGGACCTCGAGCGCCTCCTCGAGCGTGCCGAGCCCGCCGGGTAGCGCGACGAACGCGTCGGCGAGCGCCGCCATCGTCGCCTTGCGCTCGTGCATGGAGCCGACGACGCGCAGATCGGTGACGCCGGGGTGCGCGAGCTCGCGTGTCGCGAGCCCGTTGGGGATGACGCCGATCACCTCGCCGCCGCCGGCGAGGACCGTGTCGGCCAGCACCCCCATGAGACCGACCGAGCCGCCCCCGTAGACGAGGCCGAGGCCGCGCCGACAGAGCACCGCGCCGAGCGCGCGCGCCGCGTCGGCGTACGCGCGGCGGGCGCCGGCCGCGGAGCCCGCGAACACGCAGACGCGCTTCACGGCAGGTGCGCCTCCACGAACTCGGCCGAGAGCGTCCCGCGGCAGACTTCCTCGACGGGGCCCTCGAGGCGGAGCGACCAGTCGGGGCGGACCTCGATGACGAGCTCCCCGCCGGGCATCCGCACCCGGACGCGGCCGTGGTCGCACAGGCCGTTCCGGACCGCCGCCGCCGCGGCGCCGCACGACGACGAGCCGGACGCCAGCGTGAAGCCGGCGCCGCGCTCCCAGATGAGGATGTCGAGCGTGTCGCGCGCGTGCACGCGCGCGAACTGGACGTTGGTCCGGTTGGGGAACGCCGGGTGGCGCTCCACGAGCGGGCCGAGGCGGCGGCACGCGGCCTCGTCGAGCCGGTCCACGAACACGACGCAGTGGGGGTTGCCCACCGAGACCGCCGTCACCGAGAGCGCGGTGCCGTCGGCGAGCTGGAGGGGTACGCCGACGACCTCGCGGTCCGGGCCGCTCATGGGGATCTCGGGCGCCCGGAACGTCGCCCGGCCCATCTCGACCGTGACGAAGCCGACGCGGCCGTCCCGGACGTGGCACCGGCACTCGACCACGCCCCCCTTGGTGTCCACGGTGAAGGTCGCCGCGCTCGCGTGCCCGTGGTCCCAGAGGAACTTCGCGAAGATCCTGAGGCCGTTGCCGGACTTCTCCGCCTCGCTGCCGTCGGGGTTGAAGATCCGGAGCCCGAAGTCGGCGCGCGTGGTCGGCACGCGCAGCAGGATCCCGTCGGAGCCGACGCCCCGGTTGCGGTCGCAGATCCTCACGATCGCCCGCGCGGAGAGGGGTCCGGGCAGGTCCTCCTCGCTCATCACGATGTAGTCGTTGCCGAGGCCGTGACCCTTCACGAAGGGAATCATGGCCGTCCGAGCTCGACCCGCCGGCCCGTCGCCGCGGAGACGTAGGCCGCGTAGATCACCTCGACCACCTCCCGGGCCAGCAGGGCCCCCGCGAGGGGCTCGCGCCGCTCCCGGACGGCGCCCACGAAGTCCTCCAGCTCCTGGGGGTACCCGCGCATCCAGTCCTCCTCGGGGCTCGGGAACTGCCAGCCGGCCTTGGTCTCGACTTTCTCGCTGATGTACTCGTCACCCCACACGGCCGCGTCGGGCGCGTACGCGGCGAGCGTGGTGTTGGGCGTGATGTTCGCGTGGACGACCCCGTTCGTGAGGTACGCGCTCACGACGTTCCGCACGCCGCCGAGCGTGACGTCGGTCGCGTGGACCGTCGCCAGCGTGCCGTCCTCGAACGTGACGACCGCGACCGCCCAGTCCTCGACGTCCTCCGCCCGGGTGGACAGGTAGCGGCGCAGCCCCACGATCGACGGCAGGCGCGTGAGGCTCGCCACCTCGGCCGTGACCGCTCGCGCGCGGATCGGGCGGCCGCGGCGGCGCTGCCCCTCCCAGTGCTTGAGGTGCAGCACCGCGCCGACCGGGTGCGAGCCCATCCGGAGGAGCGAACCGCCGCCGGAGGTCCGCCAGCGCGCGGCGTACGCGGCGTGGGACCCCGAGTGGCTCTCCTCGGCCCGGAGCTCGAGGATCGCGCCCCCGCTCGCCTCGACGAGCCGCCGGAGCTTCGCGACGGGCGGCGCGTAGACGAAGTCCTCCGCGTAGCAGAGCGTCACGCCGGCCCGCGCCACGGCGTCGAGCACCGCGTCGGCGTTCGCGAGCGCCCGCGCGCGCATCGCCTCCCGCGGCTCGGTCGCCTCGCAGAAGGCGCCGGTCAGCGGCTTCTCGACGATCACGTGCCTGCCGGCGCGCGCCGCGGCGATCGCGATCTCGTGGTGCGTGTCGGTCGTCGAGCAGATGTCCACGACCTCGACGTCCGGCGCCTCGACGAGCGCCCGGTAGTCGGTGAAGACGCGCGGGATGCCGTGGCGCGCGGCGAACGCCTCCGCGCCGGCGCGCGTCCGGGCGCAGACGGCGGCCAGCTCCGCTCTCGCGCCGCGCAGCGGCCGGTAGTTCACCGCGTGCAGCTCGGCGGCGAAGCCCGCGCCGACGATCCCGACGCCGAGCGGTCTCACGCGAGCCCCGCGCGCAGCCAGTCGCGCAGGCGCGCGCCGCGGGACCGCGCGTCGCACGGCAGCCGATGGCGCCATTTGGCCGCGAAGCGCGCCAGCGACGCGTCGCGCAAGCCGAGATCCGCGCGCTCGCGCGCGGGGTCGCGCGCGAAGTCCCGCGCCCGCGTCCCGCCCCCGCGGTGGACGAACGGGGCGTGGACGACGAGGCAGCGCCGGCCGCGCTCGCGGACCGCGAGAGACAGATCGCGATCGTGGCCGTGGTAGAACCCGTAGCCCTCGTCGAAGCCGCCGATTTCCTCCATGAGCGCCCGGGGCAGGCACATGCAGACGGAGTCGACGAACGCGACCTCCTCCCACGGCGCGCGCACCGTCGGCCCCTCGGCCAGGCTGTGGACGATCGTCCGGCCGACGGCGCGGCCGTCGCGGCGGAGCCGCTTGGCGCCGTAGAGGCCGGCGAGGCCCGCGCCGGACGTGTCGAGCGCCGCGAGCAGCCGCGCGAGCCACGCGGGCTCGACCGCCTCGGTGTCGTTGTGCAGGAAGCAGAGGATCTCGGTGTCCGCGAGGCGCCAGGCGTGGTTGAGCGCGGCGATGACCGGGCCGCCCGCGGGGCGCCGCTCGAACGCGAGCGGGTACGGGTACGCGAAGCGCTCGAAGAGCTCCGCCGTCCCGTCGGTCGAGCCGTTGTCCACGACGGCGAGCCGGAACGGCGCCGTCGTCGTGCGCAGGCTCTCGAGGCAGGCGCGGGTCAGCGCGAGGCCGTCGAACACCACCATCACCAGGGTGACTCGCGCGTCCATGCGCCGCGCGACGCGCCGTCCGTCCTAGCGCCGGTCGAGCGGAACGTAGGCGAGGTGCGTCGACCCCGTGTACTCCGAGCGCGGCCGGATCAGCCGGTTGTTGGCGTGCTGCTCCATGACGTGCGCCGTCCAGCCCGCCACCCGGCTGATCGCGAAGATCGGCGTGAACGCGTCGGTCGGGATGCCCATCGACGCGTACGCCGCGCCCGAGTACAGGTCCACGTTCGGGTAGATGTGCTTGTCGGCGGAGACGAGGCGCGCGACGATGTCGAGGATCTCGACGGCGCTCGTGTCGCCGGTCTGCCGGCCCAGCTCCGTCGCCAGACGGCGCAGGTGCCGGGCGCGCGGGTCCTCGACGCGGTACACGCGATGGCCGAAGCCCATGACGCGCGCCTTGTCCGCGAGCGCCTTCCGGATCCACGCCTCGGCGCGCACGGGCGTCTTGATCCGCTCGACCATGCGCATGACCTGCTCGTTGGCGCCGCCGTGGAGCGGGCCCTTCAAGGCGCCGATCGCGGAGGTGATCGCCGAGTGCACGTCGGACAGGGTCGCCGCGGTCACGCGGGCGGCGAACGTCGAGGCGTTGAACTCGTGGTCGGCGTGCAGGATGAGGCCCACGTCGAACGTCTTCACGGCGAGCGGGCTCGGCCGGGCGCCCCGCATCATGGCGAGGAAGTTCGCCGCGAGGCCGAGCCGCGGATCCGGCGCCACGGGCGTCTTGCCGCGGCGGATCCGCTCCCACGCGGCGACCAGGGTCGGGAGCTGTGCCGTGAGCCGGATCGACTTGCGGAGCGTGGCGTCGCGCGAGTTGTCCGCGGCGTCCGGGTCGAACGCGGAGAGCGCCGACACGCCGGTCCGGAGCACCTCCATCGGCGTGGTCTTCCTCGGCAGCGCGCGCAG
>MGBV01000037.1:0-6651 GCA_001788415.1 Candidatus Rokubacteria bacterium GWC2_70_16
GGTCAGGTCCGACTCGACGACGAGGCGATGCACCTCGACCTCGTACCCGTGCTCGGCGGTGCGGCCGAGGTCCACCATCAGCGCGGGATCCTCGGCGTCGTGGCAGAGGAGCCGCGGGCCGAACTCCGCCACCAGCTCGGGGCCGATGAGGCGGGCAAGCTCGGCCGGGCGGAACATCCGGTGCAGCGCATTGGCGCAGACGAGCGTCACGTTCCGCCGGGAGACCCCCGCCGCCTCCAGCTCCCCGAGGGCGGCCCGGATCGCGACGCCGCGGATGGGCCCGTAGGAGGCCACCGTGGCGTCGTCGAAGGCGATGGTGACGGAGGCGCCGGGCCTGACCAGCTCGCGGATGCGCGGCAGCTCCAGGGGCGCCCCGAGCGCGCGCTCCACGGCGGCGGGCAGGTCCTCCACCGGCGGCAGCGAGGCGACCTCGGCGTTGGAGAGGCGGCGGGTGCGCGCGGGCAGCGTGGCCTCGAGCGTCCTCTCACCGTAGGGCAGCGTGACCTTCATCGGCTGGGCCTCCCTGTGTCATCATGGCGCCCGTGAGGGCATGGGCCTACCCGGCGCTTGTCGTCGCCGGCGCCGCCGGCGCCTTCGTCGTCCTGAGCCTGCTCGCCTTCTGGATCGCGGTGCGCCCGCCCCGGATCGCCATCCCGCTGGCACCGGAGGATTACAGGCTGGCTCCCGAGACCGTCAGCATCGAGGCCGACGACGGCGTGCGGCTGTCGGGCTGGCTCCTCACGCGCGCCGACGCGCCGGCCGTGGTCTTCCTGCACGGTTACCCCGCCGACAAGCGCGACATGCTGCCGCTGGCCGCCGCGCTGGCCCCCCGCTTCACCGTCCTGCTGATGGATCTCCGCCACTTCGGCCAGAGCGGCGGTGGGGCCACCACGCTGGGCCTGCGCGAGCGCCGGGACCTCGCCCGCGCGCTCGACTTCCTGGCCGCGCGCGGGTTCCCTCGCGCCGGTGTCTTCGGCTTCTCGCTGGGCGGCGCCGTGGCGCTCATGACGGCCGCCGAGGACGGCCGCATCGGCGCCGTCGTCGCCTACGCCCCCTTCGCCGACCTCGAGTCGCTGGGCCGGGAGCTGTACTTCTGGCTCGGGCCGCTCAGGTACCCGCTCGTGAGGCTCATGACGCTGTGGGGCCGGCTCTTTCTCGGCGGCGACCTCACCCGGCCGTCGCCGGTGGAAGCGGCGCGCCGGCTCGGGACCGCGGTGTTCCTGATCCACAGCCGGGAGGACGAGCAGATCCCGTTCGTGCACGCCGAGCGCCTCCGCGCGGCGCTCGGCACGAATGCGCGCGCCGAGTTCTACTTCCCCGGGAGCGGGCGCCACGGCGAGCTGCCCGCCGACTTCCTCCCCCGCGTCGCCGCCTTCTTCGACGCGCATCTCCGCCGGCCGCGGCCAGAGTAGCCGGGCCGCGACCGGGGTGTCAAACGCGCCGGCAGGCCCTTTCCGATTGACACGCTCTCGTCGCCGGTGATAGGAAGGCGGTGCTCGCGCGGAAAAGCGTTCCTCCATGCGGAACACATCGCGATCCCTGGCGCCGGCCCCACCCAAGCCTGAGGACAAGGCCCTCCTCCGGTCCGTCACCAACGCGCTCGCCGTCCTCGAGGCCTTCAGCCTGGAGCGGCCCGAGCTGGGCGTCACCGAGCTGAGCCAGGCGCTGGGCCTCGGCAAGAGCACCGTGCACCGGCTCCTGACCTCGCTCTCGGCCCGCGGCTACGTGCGCAAGACGCTCCGGACCGAGAAGTACTGCCTGGGGCTCAAGGTCTTCGAGATCGGCTCGCTGGTGGCCGGCCAGTTGACGCTCCGGGAGAGCGCCGCGCCGTACCTGCAGCAGCTCATGACGGCGTCCAGGGAGACGGTGCACCTGGGCGTGCTCGCCGGCTGGGAAGTGGTGTACATCGACAAGATCGAGAGCACCCAGGCGCTGCAGATCTACTCGCGCATCGGGCGCCGGGCGCCGCTGCACGCCACCGCGCTGGGCAAGGCGCTGCTGGCCTTTCTGCCGGACGGGGAGATCGACCGCTTCCTCAGGCGCAGGCTCAAGGCCCACACCCCGCTGACGCTCACCGACCCGCCCAGAATGCGGCGCGAGATCCAGCGCATCAGGGTGGCGGGGTATGCGGTGGACAACGAGGAATTCGAGGCAGGGCTCAAGTGCATCGCCGCCCCGCTCCGGGACCACACCGGTGCGGCGGTGGCCTCCATGGGCGTGGCGTGCCCCGCGGTGCGGCTTCCCGAGGAGCGGCTGGGCTCGCTGGTGCCGCTCGTGAGAGAGGCTGCCAGGGGCGCCAGCCTGGCCCTGGGCTTCAGGGGGAGCCGAGCGTGACCCGCCCCGCTGCCGTGGACATCCACGCCCACTTCGTTCCCGAGGGATATCTGAGACTCATCGAGACGGAGGGCGAGCCTCACGGCGTCCGCCTCCGTCACGGCCCCGACGGCCCCGTCATCATGGTGGGCCATATCCCCTTCGGCCCGATCTCGCCCCGCTACCACGACCTCGACTTGCGCCTCCGGGCCATGGACACGCAGGGGGTGACGGTGCACGCGCTGTCGCTCATGCCGCCGATGGTGTACTGGGCCGACGAGGCGCTGGGAGTGCGGCTGGCGCGGCTGGTGAACGAGGCCATGGCCGAGGCTGCGCGCGCGCATCCCGGCCGGCTGGTGGGGCTGGCCACGCTGCCGATGCAGGCGCCGGAGGCCGCCGTGGCTGAAGCCGAGCGGGCGGTGCGGGAGCTGGGCTGCCGCGGCGTCTACCTCGGCACCAACGTGCGCGGCCGCGACCTGGACGATCCGGCCTTCCTTCCCGTCTTCGAGAAGATTGCGGCACTGGGGTTGCCGATCTTCCTCCACCCGATCAATGTCCTCGGGGGCGAGCGGCTCGGCCAGTACTATCTCCACAACCTCCTCGGCAACCCCTTCGACACCGCGGTGGCCGCGGCGCGGCTGGTCTACGGCGGGGTCCTGGATCGCTTCCCGGCGCTGCGCGTCTGCCTGCCCCATGCCGGCGGCGCCCTCCCGTACCTCCTGGGCCGGCTGGACCGCGGCCACGCCGTCCGTCCCGAGTGCCGCCATCTGCCGCGGCCGCCCTCCGCGTATCTCCCGCACTTCTTCTTCGACACCATCTCGCATGCGCCGGAGGCGCTGCGCTACCTCATCAGCGTCGCCGGCGCCGATCGCGTGATGCTCGGCAGCGACTACTGCTTCGACATGGGCCACGACGACCCCGTGGGGGCCCTGGACACGGTCCGCCCGCTGAGCCGGAGCGACCGCGAGCGCATCCTCGGCGGCAACGCCCTCGCCCTCCTGGGGGTCAGGTCTTGAAATCCAACACGTAGCCGCGAGCCCAGCGCTGTGGCGCTCCCACCGGCCGCCTCCTTGGGGGCGGATGTTGAAATGCAAGACCTGACCCCGAGGGTGTTTGTGACCCAGCCGATCCCCGAGGGCGCCCTGGCGCGCCTGCGCGCTCTGGGCCAGGTGGAGATCAACCCCGACCCCCTCCACATGGTCACGAAGCCCGAGCTGTCGGCGGCGCTCCAGCGCAACGAGTTCCTGGTCTGCCTGCTCCACGACCGCGTGGACGCCGAGGTCATCGAAGGGAGCCCGCGCCTGAAAGCCATCGCCTCCATGGCCATCACGCCGGCCGGCGTGGATGTGGCCGCGGCCACGGCCCGGCGCATCCCGGTCACGACGATCCCCCCGCTCGTCACCGAGGCCACCGCCGACCTGCACTGGGCGCTGCTCCTGGCCGTGGCCCGGCGCGTGGTGGAAGCGGACCAGGGCCTGCGCGCGGGGCTCTTCCCCGGCTCGCAGTCGGTGTACTACGTCGGCGGCGAGGTGCATGGCAAGACGCTGGGCATCGTCGGGCTCGGGCGCGTCGGCGAGGCCGTGCTGCGCCGGGCCCGGGGCTTCGGCATGCGCATCCTCTACACGAAGCGCCAGCGGCTCGAGCCGGAGCGGGAAGCCGCCCTGGGCGCGGAGTTCCGCCCCCTCGACGCGCTGCTCGCGGAGTCGGACTTCGTGTCCGTTCACGTCGCGCTGGTGCCCGAGACCGTCCACCTGATCGGCGCCCGCGAGCTGGGGCTGATGCGTCCCTCGGCCTACCTCGTGAACACGGCGCGGGGCCCCATCGTGGACGAGCAGGCGCTGGTGGCCGCGCTCGAGCGGAAGCAGATCGCGGGCGCGGCGCTGGACGTCTTCGAGCACGAGCCGCGCGTGGCGCCCGGGCTCGTGGCGCTGCCCAACGTGGTGCTGACGCCCCATATCGGCAGCGCGGCGCGCGACACCCGGGAGCGCATCGCCGGCATCGTCGCCGACAACGTGGCGGCGGTCATCGACGGCCGGCGGCCCCCGAACCTCTACAACCTGGAGATCTACGCCTGAGCCCGACGAGGGGACCCGTGGACGATCGGCGGCTCGGCGCCCAGCAGACGAACGATGCGGTGGGGGGGCGTGGGGGCGGGTACCCGCGGAGCGGGTGGGCGCCGCTCCCCCCCACACGGACAACCTGATGGAGTTCTGGGTCCTCCAGTCGTTCAACGGGCTGTCCTACGGCGCGTTGCTCTTCCTCCTGGCCAGCGGGCTGTCGCTGATCTTCGGCGTCATGCGCATCGTCAACCTGGCCCATGGCTCGTACTTCCTCCTCGGCGGCTACGTGGGGCTCAGCGTCGTGTGGCGCACCGGCAGCTTTCCCCTCGCGCTGCTCGCCGGCGGGCTGGCCATCGCGCTGGTGGGCGTGGCCATGGAGCGGCTCTTCCTGCAGCGGCTGCACGGACAGGTGCTGGGCCAGGTGCTCATGACGATGGGGTTCGCCCTCATCTTCCAGGACCTCGCGCTCCTCATCTGGGGCGGCGACCCGTACTCCCTCCCCGCGCCGGCCTGGCTCGTGGGCTCGCTGCGCGCCGGCGCCCTGGTCTTCCCCGTCTACCGCCTCTTCGTCATCGCGGTGGCCGTGGCCATCGCGGTGGCGCTCTGGCTCTTCCTCGAGCGGACGCGCGCCGGCGCCGTCATCCGCGCCGCCGTGGACGACGAGGAGATGGCCCGCGGCGTCGGCATCAACGTGGCCCGGGTCTCCATGGGGGTGTTCGGCCTGGGCGCCTTCCTCGCCGCGCTCGGCGGAGTGGTGGGCGGGGCGTTCATCGGCGTCTACCCCGGATCGGACTTCGAGATCCTGCCCTATGCCTTCGTCGTGGTCATCGTCGGCGGGCTCGGCAGCCTCCAGGGCGCCATCGTCGGCAGCCTCCTCGTGGGGCTCCTCGACAACTTCGGCAAGGCCCTCTTCCCCGAGCTGTCGTACTTCACGCTCTTCGCCCCCATGGCCGTGATTCTCGCGCTCAAGCCCACGGGCCTCTTCGGCCGGGCGTGATGGCCGGCGTGGCGCCG
This sequence comes from Candidatus Rokubacteria bacterium GWC2_70_16, assembly GCA_001788415.1. Lineage (GTDB taxonomy): Bacteria > Methylomirabilota > Methylomirabilia > Rokubacteriales > CSP1-6 > UBA12499. The sequence goes on from MGBV01000037.1 coordinate 5,388, forward strand.
CGGCGAGGACGGCTGGCGCTGGGGCTCGGGGCGGCCGCCGTGCTTCTGACCGCGGCGCCCCCGTTCCTCTCCGCCTATCCGCTGACCCTCCTCACCCAGGCGCTGATCTACGCCATCTTCGCCATGAGCCTCGACATCCTGCTGGGCTACACGGGGCTGCCGTCGCTGGGGCATGCCGCGTACTTCGGCACGGCCGCCTACACGGTGGCCATCCTGGCCACGGAGTTCCGCGCCGGGTTCTGGACCTGCCTCGTGGCGGCGCTGGCGGCAGCCGTGCTCGCCGGCGCCCTCTTCGCTCCGCTGGCCATCCGCGCCACGGGCACCTATTTCCTGATGATCACGCTGGCGCTCGGCATGGTGGTGTGGGGGCTGGCCTTCCGGTGGGTGTCGGTGACCAAGGGGGACAACGGCATCTCGGGGCTCGAGCGGCCGGCGCTGGGCCCCTTGTCCTTCGCCGGCGACACGGCCTTCTACTACCTGACCCTCGCCGTCTTCGCCGGGGCGGCGGCCTGCCTCGTCCTCGTCGTCCGCTCGCCCTTCGGCATGAGCCTCATGGGGATCCGCGAGAGCGAGGCGCGGATGCGGAGCCTCGGCTACAACGTGTGGCTGCACAAGTACCTGGCCTTCGTCCTGGCGGCGGCCTTCGGCGGGCTGGCCGGCGTCCTCTGGGCCTACTACAACGGCTTCGTGAGCCCCGTGGAGATGCAGCTCGTCACCTCCGTCGAGGCCCTCCTGATGGTGGCCCTCGGCGGGTCGGGGACGCTGGTGGGGCCGGCGCTGGGCGCCGGGCTCATCGTCTTCCTCAAGAACTTCGTCAGCCTCTATACCAAGCGCTGGCTGCTCATCCTGGGCGGCGTGTACATCTGCGTGATCCTCTTCGCCCCCGGCGGCATCATCGGGGCGCTCCGCGGGGTGGGAGCGCTCCGCGGGTGGGGGGCGCTCCGGCGCTGGCGGCGGCCGGGGGCGCGTGCGAGATGAGCCAGGCCGAGGCCCTTGCCCTGTCTGGCCTCACGAAGGCCTTCGGCGGGCTCGAGGCCGTGGGCGGCGTGGACCTCTCGGTGCGCCCGGGGGAGCGGCGCGCCATCATCGGCCCCAATGGCGCGGGGAAGACCACGCTCTTCAATCTCATCAGCGGCGATCTCGCGCCCTCCGGCGGGCGGATCGCGCTCTTCGGCCAGGACGTCACGCGGCTGCCGGCGTTCAGGCGGGCCGCGCTGGGCCTGGCCCGCACCTTCCAGATCACGACCCTGTTCCCGAGCCTGAG
>MGBV01000037.1:6693-9576 GCA_001788415.1 Candidatus Rokubacteria bacterium GWC2_70_16
GACGAAGCTCGTCTTCCACCGGCCGCTGGGCTCCTACGGGCACCTGCATGCGCGCGCCCGGGCGGTCCTCGACTCCGTGGGCCTGGCCGGCAGGGAGGGGGAGACGGTCAAGCAGCTCTCCCACGGCGAGCAGCGGCAGCTCGAGGTGGCTCTCGCGCTGGCCGGCCGGCCGCGGCTCCTCCTGCTGGACGAGCCCACGGCGGGGCTCTCCCCGGCCGAGTCGCAGATGATGAGCGCGTTGCTCCGGGGCCTCGATCCCGCCATGACCATCCTCATCATCGAGCACGACATGGACGTGGCCTTCGGGCTGGCCGAGCGCGTGATGGTGCTGCACAATGGGCGGGTCGTGGCCGACGGGAGCCGCGAGGCCGTGAAGGCCGATCCCCTGGTGGCCCAGATCTATCTCGGGACCGACTGATGCTCGAGGTCCACGACATCCACACCTATTACGCGGACAGCCACATCCTCCAGGGTGTCTCGCTCGGCGTGGCCCGGGGCCAGGTGGTGGCCCTCCTCGGGCGCAACGGCATGGGCAAGACCACGCTGATCCGCTCCGTCATCGGCTTCACGCCGCCCCGGTCGGGGCGCGTGATGTTCGCGGGCGCCGAGGTCACGCGGCTCGGCTCCGATCGGATCGTGGCCATGGGCATGGCGCTGGTGCCGCAGGGCCGCCGGATCTTCCCGTCGCTGACGGTGCTCGAGAACCTCACCGTGGCGGCCCGGGCCCGCGCGGGCGGGGGCTGGACCGCCGAGCGGGTGTTCGGCCTCTTTCCGCGGCTCGCCGAGCGGCTGTCCCACCGCGGGAACAAGCTCTCCGGCGGCGAGCAGCAGATGCTCGCCATCGGCCGGGCCCTCATGACCAACCCGACGCTGCTGCTCATGGACGAGCCCACCGAGGGGCTGGCGCCGCTCCTGGTTCGCGAGGTGGGCCGGGCCCTGGCCGAGCTCAAGGCGCAGGGGCTCTCCATCCTCCTGGTCGAGCAGAGCCTCCCGTTCGCGCTGAAGGTCGCCGACCACGTCCACGTGCTGAGCCGCGGCCGCATCGTCCACTCGGGGACGCCCGCGGCGCTCTGGGCCGACGAGGAGGTCAAGTCCCGCTACCTGGGGCTGTAGTTCACCGGCGCCGCGCACCCCGGGAGGGCGCGGCGCGAAAGGAGACCGACATGCGAAGGATGCTGGGAATCGTCGCGCTGCTCGTGGCCGGACTGCTGCTGCTGGTGCCAGCATGGAGCTGGGCCCAGAAGGGGCCCATCAAGGTGGGGCTGCTGGTGCCGCAGACCGGGCCGCTCGCCGCCAACGGCAAGGACATGATCAACGGGATCGAGCTGTTCCTGGAGGAGCAGAAGTACCGGCTGGCCGGACGCGAGATCAAGCTCATCATCGAGGACGACGAGGGGAAGCCCGCCACCGGGCTGACGAAGGCGCGCTCGCTCGTGGAGGGGCAAGGTGTGCATCTCGTCACCGGGCCGCTCAGCGCCGCGGTGGGCTACGCTGTGGCGCCCTATATCGACGGCAAGAAGGTGCCGGCCATCTACCCCATCGTGTCCGGCGAGGACATCACGCAGCGCAAGCGGAGCCCCTATATCGTGCGGGTCGGCTGGTCCAGCGGCCAGCCCTCCCATCCCTTCGGCAAGTGGGTGTACGACAACCTCAAGTACAAGAAGATCGCCATGATCGGCTACGACTTCGCCTTCGGCTGGGAGGTGGCGGCGGGCTTTCACCGGGCCTTCGAGGAAGCGGGCGGCCAGGTGGTGCAGAAGCTCTGGCCGCCGCTCGGCACGGCCGACTTCGGGCCCTATCTCGCCCAACTCAAGCGGGACGTGGACGCGATCTACGCCGTGTTCTCCGGGGCCGACGCCCTCCGCTTCGCCAAGCAGTTCGCCGAGGCGGGGCTCAAGCAGCGGCTGCCCCTGATCGGCGGCGGCACCTTCACGGACGAGCACGTGCTGCGCAGCATGGGCGACGAGGCACTCGGCATCGTCACCGCGCTCCACTACTCCGCGGCGCTGGCGACGCCAGGCAACCGGAAGTTCGCCCAGGCCTACGAGACCAAGTACAAGCAGATCCCGTCCTATTACTCCGAGGGCACCTATGTGGCCGGCGTGGCGCTCAAGGCGGCGCTGGAGGCCACGGGCGGCGACATCGAGAGCGTGGACAAGTTCCTGGCGGCGCTCCGGCGCGTGGACCTGTCGGATGCGCCCCGCGGCCCCATGCGCTTCGACGATTACGGCAACCCCATCCAGAACATCTACGTCCGCAAGGTCGAGAAGGTCGGCGGGCGGCTGCAGAACACGGTGATCCACACCTTCCCGGGCGTCTCGCAGTTCTGGACGTACAAGGCCGAGGACTACCTCAAGAACCCCGTCTACTCCCGCGACTACCCGCCGTGCAAGTCCTGCTGATCGGCTGATGGCGACCGTCGGCCTCGTGGGCCTCGGTCTGCTCGGCCACGCCGTGGCCTCCCGCCTCCGGGCGGGGGGCCACGCGGTGGTCGGCTACGACGTCGTCCCCGAGCGCGTGCGGGCGCTCGTGGCGCTCGGCGGCACGGCGGCCGCCTCCGTCGCCGAGGTCGCGCAGGCCTCGGAGGCCGTGTGCACGCTGCTGCCGTCGCTCCGCACGGTCGAGGAGGCGATTCTCGGCCCGGGAGGGATCCTGTCCCGGGCGCGGGCCGGGCAGACGGTGATCCAGATGAGCACGATCTCGCCGGCGCTCACGGAGCGGCTGGCCCGCGAGACGGTCGCCCGGGGCCTTGCCTTCCTGGACGCCCCCGTCAGCGGCACCAGCGCCATGGTGGCGCGCGGCGAGGGCCTCTTCCTCGTGGGCGGGGAGCGCGCGGTATTCGACCGCTGGCGGCCGGTGCTCGAGACGGTGCTGCGCAGCGTG
>MGBV01000037.1:9602-13786 GCA_001788415.1 Candidatus Rokubacteria bacterium GWC2_70_16
GGTGGTGAAGCTCGCCGCCAACCTGCTGGTGGCCGTCAACACCCTGGCCGCCGCCGAGGCGCTCTACATGACGGAGCGCGCGGGGATCGCCCCCGCCGTGGCGCTCGAGATCCTCACGGGTGGCGCCGCCTCCTCCCGCATGCTCGAGGTGCGGGGCCCGCTGATCATCCGGCGCGACTTCCCGGCGCAGATGAAGCTCGAGCTGTTCATGAAGGATCTCCACCTCATCCAGGAGGCCGGCGCCGCGGTGGGCGCGCCGCTGCCGCTGACGGATGTGGCCGAGCGCCTCTACGCCGCCGCCCAGGCCAGCGGCCACGGCGCCGAGGATCTGTCCGTGGTGGTGAGGGCGCTCGAGGCCCTGGCCCGAGGCGCCTGAGGGGAGGGGAGCGCGCCGGGCCCCGCAGTCGATCTGTAGCGGCGTCGCCATCGGCGCGACGGCCTGCCGCAACGTGCCGCTGTTCCAACCCACTCGGGCCGCGATACTGCAGCGCGCGCTGCGTCACCGTATCTGGATGGTTGCACGGAATTCACGATCGCCCCGCGGGCACCGCTTGACCTGGAGGACAATCGTCTATACGCTCGTGGGGTGCGGTTCGAATGGGATCCGCCAAAAGCGAGGGCAAATCTTCGAGCCCACGGAGTCAGCTTCGCTGAGGCGGTCACGGTGCTGGATGATGACCTCGCACTGACCCGGGAAGACCCCGACGCCGACGACGAATCTCGATTTGTGACGCTGGGGCTGAGCGACGTTGGGAGGCTGCTGGTTGTCGTGTACGCGTATCGAGAACCCGACACGCTTCGAGTGGTCTCTGCCTGGAAGGCGAACAAGCGCCAGAGGGAGCTCTATGAAAAAGGCCGTAGCTGAGGGCTATCGCGACATCGATTTCTCGCGCGCTCGGCGCGGGCCGGCTGTTCGGCCTGAGCCCGGGAAGACCAAGATCTCCATCCGCCTGGACAACACCGTCCTCGAGTACTTTCGCGGGGTGGTAGACAAGGCGGGCGGCGGCAACTACCAGACCCTCATGAATGAAGCCCTGCTAGAGTACGTCCACCGGCGCTCGACCCTCGACGTCGTCCGGCAGGTGGTGAGAGAGGCACTCGCGCCCTACGGCGAGGGCCGGAGGCCGCGTTCCGCAGTCCACCGGCCCGGGGCTCGCGTTGCTCGCTCCGGCCGGTGACCGCGAGCGCTGAACTGAACCGCTGACGCGGCAGTTCGATCTTCGCAGCAAGGGCCGGGGCGCTCGCCCGTCCGGGTGCGTCGCCTTCGACGCGCCACTTCGGGCAGAATCACCTTCCTCGCAGTTCACCCTCACCGAATGCGTTCCGCGACCGCGCCGAGGCTACCGGTGTAGAATCGCGTTCGATGGAGCGGCCGTTCTCCGAGCGCCCGGTCCTCCGGTTGTCCGCGCCGTGCTGTCGGCCGGCCGGACCCCGGGGTCTCCTCGCACGGCCGACCTGCGGCCAGCGTCATCTCTATATCGAGCCGGGCCCATCCTTGCACTCGCCGCGACGAGGACCTATAGTATCCGCATCGTGGCGGAGCGGGCCAGCGTCCTGATCGCAGACAGCATCCGGACGGTAGACCGGATCTTCGGCCCATGGCGCGCCTGACCCCCGGGCCGGCCCTGCGCCCCTTCGGACCCGACTCGACGCTTCCGCAGAGCAGCGACGCCGTCCGCGCACCGACCCGGCATAAGGGGCCGCCGTTTCAGGCTGATCTTGCCTTCCGACGACCTGCTCTATCGGGCCTCTATACTGCGGCGCGCGCCGCGTCACCGTTTCTCGCTGGTTCCACCGAATTCACGTTAGCGTGCAGGCGTGATGGCAAACCCGATCACGGACGCGATCAAGACGGGAACAGTGGGAGAACTGCTTGTTCAGCTTCGCTTGCTGCAGTACGACGTGCAAGCGGCGCCGCCACTCAAAGACTCTGGCAACGACTTGATAGCTCTTCGTGGTTGTGTGGTGCGCACGATCCAGGTGAAGACGACCACCGAAGCACTGCCGGCGTGGCCGCCCGAAGCGCGTCTATACCACCTGCTCGCAGTCGTGCGGCTTGAAGGTGAGGACAGAGAGCTATGGCTCGACAAGAGTGAGATCTTCCTGGTCCCGAGGCGCGATCTACATGGCTTGGCGCGCACTTGGGAGGCGCTTCAGTCGTTCGCGCTCTCGGAGGCGCATGTCTCCAGGCTCTTCGCCGAGTGATCTGCACGCAGGGGAAGCGAGACGATCACCATGGCTAAGCGCCGCCGGCCTGTTGACCTCCTGGAGGGACTCTCCGTTCCCGTCTACCGCATGGCGGAGCAGGAGTTCTGTGAGCTGAAGGTTGACCTGGAACTCCGGCACCCTCAGATCGAGGAGCAGTTGCGAGCACTCCCCGAGGTGGCTGAGCAGCTTGAAGCGGCCGACCGCGGGAAGGAGTTTCACGAGGCCGTAGCCGCTCCTGCAGAACCCATTTCGGCCGACGATGTTCAAAAGCTTGTTTCATCACGGCAACCCTTCACCTTGATCGAGAGTTCCCTTCGGGGGCGTTTCGGTAGCCTCCCCTTGATCGGGAGGCCTGACGCCGTTCATTTCGACGGCCTGGGAAGCGCCTGGGTGGTCGAGCACAAGGTGCGGGATCGTCCTTATCTGACACCTTCTGATGACGCGCAGCTAAGGCTCTACGGCTTCCTCTTGAAACAGGACAAGAGGTTTGACCTGGCGCGGCTCACGCTCGTTTGTGTGATTACTGGCCGCGAGGCAGCCGAGAAGATCAAGCGGTTGCCGGAAAACCGAAGGATCGGTCTCGCCCAGACGGTTTGCAAGGAGCCGCCGGGGCCCTCCGCGCCACGCCGTCGTTGGGATGAACACAGCGTTCGGGGTCTGGGAACGACTCGCTTGCGAGCGGCCACATTCCACTACGACCCGGAGAAGGCAAGGAAAGAGTTGAGGTTTCTCACCGCGTACTGGCTGGGTACGCGACAGCCGATACCAACACAGAAGCCGACCAAGTGCTCCGTATGCCGCGTCAACGCACTCCAGTTGTGCCCCGTGCCCCGCGCAAGGTTCAGGGGGCATGGCTAGTCACGGGTATCCTTGGTGACTACCGCGGTGGTGCTCGCAGATTGCAGGCCCGCTAACAGTTCGATCTGCCAATGTGCGGGTCAGCGTTCTTCACCAAGTATATCTACTTTGGAGGCCTTGGTTGGGATGTCAGCGTATCGCCCCTCATCCTGGATTCTATGGTGATGAACGAGCTTGAGCAGTGGCTCAGGCTCGATGTCACGCGGTTCGCGCGCTTTTCTCGCAACAAGAAGGGTGAGATCTCGGTTGTGGGCCGGGACGCAGCAAGATACGGTCACTACGTCGAGGTCATGAATGGCTGGGCCCGCGACCTGCGGTGTCGGCCAGACAGCATCGAACTGTTCCTTTTCAAGCAGCGTCGTTCGCGCGCCCGCGCACCCGTCGCTGCACCCAGGGCAGGGCCGCGCAGGTGACGGCGTTTCAGGTCACAGCCCATTGTGGCCGCCACGTAGGGCCGCGGAACAGGCCGTTTCACCTGGCGCCGGGCCTCCTCGCCCCTTCGGTCGCTCGGTCCGTCGCAGGTGAACGGCAGCGATGGCGCGGGATCAGCAACCCGAGCGCGTGGGGCGGGAGGCCGCCTGCACTTTCCGCTTGACAGCCTCGTCCGCGAGGCATGGCCGCGTGCCGGCTGCGCTCGGCGGATGCCGGCCCAGCGGCCCGCAAAGGCCCAGCGATGGGCGGCCGGGAACGACCCCACCGAAAATCACCGCTCGCCTCGCCATCGCCCGTCCTGGACGCTCCCAGGTGGCTCCGAGATCGGGGTGTAGAGTCGGCTCAACAGGAGGAGGACTCGCCATGCAGAGCCACGCGCAAGCGCTCCACGTCACCCCGCAGCGTGTCGCGGCGCTGGACCGGCTGGGCGACGAGATCGCCGAGCTGTCGGCGCATCTGGAGGCGGCCACGGCCCGCCTGCTCGACCTGATCCGCGAGTTCGACGCCCGGGGCGGCTGGAACACCGGCTTTCGCTCCTGCGCCGCCTGGCTGAGCTGGCGGGTGGGGCTCGATCTCGGGGCGGCCCGGGAGAAGGTGCGAGTGGCGCGCGCCCTCGGGACGCTGCCGCTCCTGGCCGAGGCCCTCGCCCGCGGGGAGCTGTCCTACGCCAAGGTGCGGGCGCTGAC
>MGBV01000038.1:0-12986 GCA_001788415.1 Candidatus Rokubacteria bacterium GWC2_70_16
GGTCGACGTCTCCGACCCGTCGCGGACCATCGTCGATGTCCTGGACGTCCCCGCCCTCGGCGGCGGCATTCGCCATGTCGGCGAGGTGGTCCGCGCCCACTTCGCCTCGGAGCACAGGGACGACCGCCAGCTTGTCGCCTACGGCCGGCGCCTCGGCAACCACACCGTGTTCAAGCGCCTCGGCTTCCTCCTCGAGCGGCTCGGCATCGAGGCGGCGGATCTCCTGGCCGAGTGCCAGTCGGCGAGGAGCGCCGGCTACGCCCGCCTCGACCCGAGCGGGCCCGCGCGCGGCCGGCTGCTTCGCCGCTGGGGACTTCGCCTCAACGTGGAGGTGCCGGCGAGATAAACGCGCATTCCGGCCCATCCTGATCGCCCGGTCCGAGGCATCGTGATCGCGGGTTCCGCGCCTGATCGCTCGTCGGTGGCCTGGCGCCCCGGTAGGGTGCCCTCGAAGGAAGACCCCTACTGCGATGACCGAGAGGCTACTGATGAGACGAGTGCTTGACATCATTCGCCTGAGGTACGAACGGCGTCTGCCCCACCGGGCCATCGCCCGGGCCTCCGGCGTGGGGGTGGGGACGGTGGGCGCGTACTTCCACCGGGCCCAGCAGGCGGGCCTGACCTGGCCGCTGCCGGCCGAGTGGGACGACGCCCAGCTCGAGGCGCGGCTGTTCCGGCGGGTCGGGGACGTCGTGGGTGTCCTCCGGCCCATGCCCGACATGGCCTGGCTCCACCGGGAGCTCAAGCGGCCTTCGCCCGTGCAGGATGACTCCGGGCCCGCGCGCGATCACGATACCCATGCTCGCTTTCGCCCACCCCGCACGGGCCCTGCCGGGTCCGGTGCCGGGATTCGCGGGGGGCGGCTGGACCCGGCGTGACGCCTGCCGCTCCAGCGGATGTGGCGTTACTCGTTCCTGTACACCCCAACCGCGATCCCGCCGAGAGAGGAGGACACTCGCGGCGAGGGATCAGATCCGCATCGTCGGATCGAGCAGGTCCCGCAGCCAGTCTCCGAGGATGTTGATCGCGAGCACCGTCGCCATCAGCACCGCGCCCGGGAACGTCGCGAGCCACCACGCGGTGGCGAGGTAGCCGCGGCTGTCGGCCAGCATCCCACCCCACGTTGGCGTCGGCGGCTGCACCCCGAGGCCGAGGAACGACAGCGCCGACTCGAGGATGATCATCTGCGCCACCGAGAAGGAGGCCAGCACCACCACGGGCGACAGCGTGTTGGGCAGGATCTGGCGGAACATGATGCGACCGGCTCCGGCGCCGACGGCGCGTGCGGCCTCCACGAAGGGAAGCTCGCGCAGCGTGAGCACCTGCGCGCGCACCAGCTTCGCGTAGGCGACCCACCCGCTGATCCCGAGGGCGAGCACGACGTTCCTCGTGCCGGGTCCCAACACGGCCACGATCGACACGACGAGCAGGATGAAAGGGAAGGCAAGCTGTACCTCGGCGACCCGCATCACCACGCGGTCGGTGAGGCCGCCCGCGTAGCCCGCCACGAGGCCGAACAGCGTTCCCATCGTGCCGGAGAGCAGCACGGCCGCCAGCGCCACCAGCAGCGAGATCCGCCCGCCGTGGAGGATGCGGCTCAGGATGTCCCGCCCGAGCTGGTCGGTGCCGAAGGCGTGCACGGCGCTGGCGGCGCCGGCCGCGGTGCCCACCGCGCCGTCCGCGGCCCGTACGGCGCTCCGGGTGCCGGGGGGCTGCAATCGCTGCGCGATGATCTGGCGGAGCGGCGGGTGAGGCGCGATCAGCGATGCGGTAGCCGCGGCCAGGACCACGAGCGCCAGCACGCCGAGGGCGAGCCAGCGGCTCGGAGGTGTGCGCCGGAGCCTAGCGATGACGGATGCGCGGATCGAGCCAGACATAGAGGAGGTCGAGCGCCGCGTTGACGACGATGAACAGCACCGCCAGGATGAACACCGCGGCCTGAACCACCGGGAAGTCCCGCCCCTGGATCGCCTGGATCATGAGACGGCCGGTGCCCGGCCAGGCGAAGATCGTCTCCGTCACGACGGCGCCGCCGAGGAGCACCCCGAAGTCCAGTGCCAGGATGGTCACCACGGGGATCGCGGTGTTCCAGAGCGCATGCTCGAGGATCACCCGGCGCTCGCCGAGCCCCTTGGCACGCGCGGTCCGTATGTACTCCTGCGACAGGATCTCGATCATGCCGGCCCGGACGAGCCGGGCGGTCTTCGCCATCGTGGAGGCGGACAGCGTGACGGCCGGGAGCACCAAGTGCCACCAGGTCCCGCGGCCGAACGAGGGCAGCCAGCGCAGCTCCACGGCGAAGACCAGGATCAGGAGGATCCCCAGCCAGAAGAACGGCATGGACTGGCCGGCGAGGGTCAGGACGGACGCGGCGGTCTCCATCGCCGTGCCGCGGTAGACCGCGGCGAGCATCCCGAGCGGCAGGGCCAGGAGCGTCGCGATGCCGAGGGCAGCGGTCGTGAGCTCGAGGGTGGCGGGCAGCGTGTCCCACACCAGGGCGGCCGCGGGCTTGGCGAGCCGGATCGACTCGCCGAAGTCACCCCGGAGGGCGCGCGCGAGGAACGAGACGTACTGCTCCCAGAGAGGCGCGTTGAGCCCCATCGCCTCCCGGATGCGTTCCATCTCCTCGCGCGTGGCGGTCTCCGTGACGAGCAGCGCCACGGGGTCCCCGGTCAACCGCAGGAGGAAGAAGACCGCGGTCGAGACCCCGAGGACCCCGATGACGAGGTCCAGGAGCCGGGAGCGGAGGAATCGCGTCACCTCGCGATGCGAACCTTCGTCAGGTCGGCGAGGTACGTCGCCTTCCAGGTGAAGCCTTGCACGCGGGACTGCACCGCGTAGATCCCTGACGTCTGCACGAGGAAGGCGGCCGGCGGGTCGTTGCGGAGGAACGCGTTCAGCTCCTGGAGCGCCTTGCGCCGGGCCTCAGCGTCCATGGTGGTCCGCTGCTTCGCGAAGAGCCGGTCGTACTCGGGACTCGCCATCACCTTCGCGATGCCCTCGGTGCGGAGGAAGTTCAGCGGCAGGTCCGCGTCCATCGCGGGGAAGTACTGCCAGGCCATCACCCAGATCGGCCCGATGCTGGCCCCCATGAGCTGCTGGATGAACACGCCGGCCTCGAGGAACTCCAGCTGGGCCTTCACGCCGACCTCGGCGAGCTGGCCCGCGACGAACTCGACGATCTCCTTGTCCTTCGTGTAGCGGCCGATGGACCCGTTGAAGCGCACCGTCAAGCCGTTCGGGTGCCCGGCCTCGGCGAGGAGCTGCTTCGCCCTCTTCGGGTCGTAGGGATAGGGCTTGAGCGCAGGGTTGTAGCCGAACGCGTCGGGCCCGACCAGCTGCCCGTCGAGGATGCGACCGTAGCCCAGCAGGATGCTCTTGAGGATGGCCTCCTTGTCGATGGCGTAGTTGAGGGCCTGCCGGACCTTCGGCGACCTGAGCGGCTCCTGGAGTCCGCGAATCTGCAAGACCATGCCCTGGCCCTGGTAGGTCGAGCGCACGTCGATGCCCTTGCCCTTGAGCCGCGCCACCTGCTCGGGCGGGAGCAGCAACGCGACGTCCAGCTCTCCCGTCTCCACACCCGCCACGCGCGTCGCGTCCTCCGGCACCGCCCGGAAGACGACCTCGTCCAGCGCGGGCCGGCCGCCCCAGTAGCCTGGGTTGCCGGTGAAGGTGAAGTGGTCCTGCTTCGCCCACGCCTTGAACCGGAACGGCCCCGTCCCCACCGGCGCCTCCAGGAAGCCGCGCTCGGTCTTCTCGGTGAAGTACTTCGGCGGCAGCATGTCCACCACCGTGAGCCCCTGGAGCAGGGGGCCGAAGGGGCTCTTGGTGACGATCCTGAGCGTGTGCGAGTCCCCGATCTCTACGCGCTCGACGAGGGCGATCCGCCCACCCCACGGCGACTTGGTCGCGGGGTTCATCACCCGCTCGATGGAGAACTTGACCGACTCCGCGGTGAACGGCTCGCCGTTGTGGAAGGCGACGTTCTTCCGGAGCTTGAGCTCCCAGGTCGTGTCGTTCACGAGCCGCCAGGACTCGGCGAGCACAGGGACCATCCGCCCCTGGTCGTCGACACCGACGAGCTTCTCGTACATCTGCGCGTAGATCATCATGGCGTTGGACGTGGAGTCGCGGTGCGGCTCGGGGCTGTTCGGGACGGACCCGATGCCGATGGTGAGCCGCTGCGGCTGGGCCGCGGCCGGCGAGCCGAGTCCCAGGGCCAGGACGAGCGAGGCGATCCAGCAGACGATGCGTGCCATGGGGGTGACCCTCCTTGTGCGGCTCGTCAGGTGAGGACGATGAGCTCGCGGCTCGACTGCGTGAGGAACCGGGCACCGGCCGGCGTGATCTCCACCGTGTCCTCCACCTGGAGGCCGGTCCAGCCGAGCTCGTAATACGGCGTCTCCACGCAGAAGACCATCCCGGGCTCGAGCACCGCGTCGCTGCCCGGAACGATGGTCGGCGGATCGTAGAGCTCGAGGCCGATCCCGTGGCCGACGTGGTGCCGCTGGTAGCGCGGGAGGCCGCTCTCGCGGACCATCCGCACCGCCGTGTCGAAGATCTGGCCCGCGGTGACGCCGGGCTTCATCGCGGCGATGGCTGCCTCCTCCCCGGCGCGGAGCGCGGCGTAGTGCGCGGTGAGCTTCGGCGAGGGCTCGCCCAGCACGGCGGTGCGCGACATGTCCGAGCAGTACCCGCGGTAGACGCCACCGCCGTCGAACCGGACGATGTCCCCGGGCCTCAGCGCCCGGTCCGAGGGCGGGACGTCCGCCAGCGCGGAGCGCTCGCTGAACAGGACCACGGTGACGTGCGGCGAGGCGCCTCCCCGCAGCACCTCGGTCTCGTACGCCCGGACGGCCTCGCGCTCCGTGACGCCGGGACGGAGCATCGCGCACACGGCGGCGATCGCCGCCTCGGCGATGTGCGCCGCGCGCTCGAGCGCGGCGACCTCCTCCGGCTCCTTGACCATGCGCGCCGCGCGGAGGAGCTGGTACGCCGGGACCAGCGAGTGACCGCGGAGGCGCTCCTCCAGGCGCTGCCAGGTCTGGGGGAAACAGTTCGCCTCGTCGAGCCCCACGCGCCCGCCGGAGACGCCGAGGTCCACCAGCACCCGCGCCAGCCCATCCGCGGGGCTGGACGCGGGCTCGCTCGTCCACTCGCGGACCTTCCGGCCGACCTCGCCGGCGGACTCGCCGTGCTCGAAGAAGAACCGGCCGTAACACGCGAGGACGTCGCACGCGACCTCGTCGGCCGCCACCCCCGCCGTGTCGATGAACGGGACGACGAGCCCGGTCCCGCGCGGCGCCAGGACCGCGTAGTACTCGGCGCCGCGGAAGACGGCGTGCGAGGGCGAGCGAAGGCCGGTGAGGTAGGCGACGTTGGCCGGTGTGGTCGCGACGACGGCCTCGAGCCCCTGCGCCCGCATCAGCTCGAACAGTCGCGCTCGACGATCTGCGTTCATGACGGATCTCCCCGGCGTCGGCCGCATTCGCGCGCCGGCTTTGCCGGCGCGATCCTGGAAGAGGCCTCGGGGGGGCTGTCGACGCCCCCTCCGACGACCTACCCGCCCAGATCCAGCCCGTAGCTCCCTCGGATCGTGCGGAGGACGTCATCGAAGGTACCGCTCGCGCGCGGCACCGCGGGGAGCCAGGCGTGCGTGGCCCCCGGGTCCTTGAGCCCGCCGGACGTCAGCATCACCACGACGAGCGCGTCGGGCTCGATCGCCTGCCGCCCCGCGAGCTGGAGCAGGGCGCCGAGCGCCGCCGAGGCCGAGGGCTCGACGAAGATCCCCTCATCCCGCGCGAGCACGCGCTGCGCCTCCAGCGTGCTCTCGTCGGTGATCCGCTCGGCGAGCCCGCCCGAGCTCCGGAGCGCGGCGAGCCCCTGGTAGGTGCCGTAGGGCGACGCGATGGAGAAGGCCACCGAGGGTCCACCGCTCACGACCTCCGGAATCTCCAGCCCCTTGGTGAGGGCGTTGGCGAGCGGCCCGTGGGGTTCCGCCGCCACCATGCGCGGAACGCTCTTCGTCCAGCCGAGGGCCTGGAGCTCCCGGAACCCCTTCCAGATACCGGCCACGCCGTCACTGTAAGAGCTCGGCACGATCACCACGTCCGGCGCCGTCCAGCCGAGGTCCTCGGCGATCTCGTACGCGATGGTCTTGTACCCTTCGATCCCGAAGGGCGGCGAGCCGATGGGCGGCACGACGTAGCCGCTCGTCGGATACCAGCCGAACCGCTCGATCCCCTCGCGCATCAGCGCCCACCGGGCCTCGGAGGTGTCGCAGGCGACCACCGCCGCGCCGTAGGCCTGCATCAGGATCTTCATCGTCTCCGGCACCGACGCGAGGGTGAACGCCACGCAGGGCAGCCCGGCCCTGGCCGCGAAGGCCGCGGTGGCGGCCCCGTGGTTTCCGGTGGACGAGATCGTGATGACGCGCGCGCCCAGCGCGCGCGCGTGGGTGACGGCCAGCGAGCAGAGCCGGTCCTTGTAGGACCAGGTGGGGTTGCGGCTCTCGTCCTTGCCGTAGAGGCGAGAGAGACCGAGCTGGCGGCCGAGCCGCTCGAGGTGCAGCAGCGGGGTGCCGCCCTCCCCGAGCGTCACCGGCTCGGCGGACAGCGGCGGGAGCAGGGCGCGGAAGCGCCAGAGGCTCCTCGGACTCCTGGGGATGTCCTCGGGCGTCAGCGCGCGGAGCGCGGCATAATCGAGCTTGACGGAGAGGTTGACGGAGACGCCGCGCTCGCGGCACGCCGGACACCCCTCGAAGAGGCGCTGGTCGTCGTGGAGCGCGCCGCAGCGGAGGCATTCCAGACCGAGCAGCGGCACTTGAGGGCCCATGGGCCGGGCTAGTATAGTCTTCGGGAGGCTTGAACAGCAACACCCGCGCTGCCGTCCTTGACAAGCGGCGGCGTCACGGAGGAGAGTGCCCCTGACCATCTCAGACACCCCCCGTCCACTCGCCCGGGCGCTCCTGCGCAGGAGTGATCGGTGAGACTGGAGATCGGCAGCGTCACGGTGCGCGACAAGGTCGTCGGGCCCGAGACTGCGCTGCGCGAGAGCGATGGGCTCGAGCTTCACCGATAGCCTCGGCGTCGCGTTCCTCGGGGCGGACGTGCCGCGCCACGTGGCCGGCTGGGCGCGGGCCGCCGAGCGCGCGGAACTCGGGAGCGTCTGGCTCATCGAGGACTACTTCTATCCCGGCGCCTTCGCGCTCGCCGGCGCCGTGGCCGCCGTCACCGGGCGTGTCGTCGTCGGCCTCGGCGTCGTGAACCCGTACACGCGCCACCCGGCGCTGCTGGCGATGGAGACGGCGACGCTCGCGGGGCTGGCGCCCGGGCGAGTGGCGCTCGGCCTCGGGGCGAGCAACCGCGTCTGGATCGAGGAGCGGATGGGCATCCCGTTCACGGCGCCGCTCGAGTCCGTGCGCGAGTGCGTGGAGATCGTCCGGCGGCTCCTCGCGGGCGAGCGGCTGACCTTCCGCGGCCGGCGCTTCGCCGTGGACGCCGTCCGCCTCGAGTCGCCCCCCGAGCAGACGGTGCCGATCTTCCTCGGCGTCAAGGGGCCACGGGCGCTCGGGCTGGCCGGCGAGATCGCCGACGGCGTGCACGGCTCGGTTCTCGCCTCGCCCGCCCACGTGCGCCGCGTGCGCGCGACCGCGGGCGCCGCCCGCCCCGCGGGCGCCGGTCCGCTCACCGTCATCGCGTACGTGCCGCTCGCCGTCAGCCGCGACGGCGCCGCCGCGCGTGCCGCGCTCCGGCCCGTCGTCGCCCGCTACCTCGGCGTCCTCCACGGTCAGTCGATCCTCGCCGACGCGGGCCTCGACGCGGCGCGGACGCGGCCGTTCCGCGAGGCGCAGCTCCGCGGCGAGCACGCCGGCCACCTCGTCACCGACGAGGTGCTCGACGCCGTCGCGGTCGCCGGGACGCCCGCCGACTGCCGGCGCGCGCTCGCGCGCTGGGCCGACGCGGGTCTCGACGCGGCCGTGGCGGTCGTACCCCGCGAGGCGGACATGCTCGAGCAGCTCACCCTGATCGGCGCCGAGCTGTCACCCCACTGGAAGGAGATGCGAGCCGCAGGACGTCGCGGGGCTGGGGCCCTGCCGTCCGAGGCGAGCCCATGAAGGAGATGCGATGCCGCTGAGCTTCGGCGTCCACATTCCCACGTGCATCGAGGGCATGATGTACCCGATCCCGTTCGCGCGGGCCGAGGACATCCTGCCGACGGCGCTGCTCTGCGAGCGGCTGGGCTTCGACTCCGTGTGGGGCAACGACCACATGACGACGCAGCGCTACGTGCAGCGCGAGTTCCCGGAGGCGCCCAACTACTACGAGCCACTGGTGACCTTCGCGTTCGTGGCGGCCCGCACCACGCGCCTGAAGGTGTGCACCTGCATCCTGGTGCTGCCGATGCGCCACGTCGTCGTCGTCGCCAAGCAGGCGGCGACGCTCGACCAGCTCTCCGGTGGGCGGCTCGTCCTGGGCGTCGGCACCGGCGCCTACCGCGAGGAGTACGAGGCGCTCTTCCCCGATGCCCGAGACGTCCAGCGCGGGGTCATCGTGGACGAGGGGATGCGGGCGCTGCGCCGCCTCTTCACCGAGCGGCGAGTCACCTTCCGCGGCCGCTACGTGCACTTCGAGGAGGTCGAGTGCTTCCCGAAGCCCGTGCAGAGCCCGCTGCCGATCTACGCGGGCGGCAACCACCCCGAGGTGCGGCGCCGCGCCGGTGAGCTGGGCGAGGGGTGGCTGCCGGCGGTGCTCTCCCCCGAGGAGATCGCCCGGGGCGTGGAGGCCGTGCACCGCGCCGCGGAACAGGCCGGGCGCGACGGCTCGAAGATCGACATCGCCCCGCAGTTCGCCGTCTCCATCGGGCGGACGCACGAGGAGGCGCTCCGGCGCTTCCGCACCTCGCAGCTCTACAAGCATCTAGAGTCACTGAAGGCCACGACGCTCCGCGAACAGACGGGCGGCTACGAGCAGCGCAACCTCATCGGCAGTCCCGACGCGATCTCGGAGCGGATCCGCGCCTATCAGAAGGCCGGGGTGACGACGCTGGCCGGCATGTTGTTCGTGGCCAACACCGTCACCGAGATGCGGGAGGGGATCGAGCTGTTCGCGCGCGAGGTCCTGCCCAACTTCCGCTAGCGAAGATCGGCCAATCGATCCGTATGTTCGCCGGCGACTGCTGGCCTCTGGCAGCTATGCCCCGTTCTGCACGCCCCGCGCGTACCCCTCGGGCGCCGGCGGCGTCAATGTCCGACTCGCGGCGGGGACTCGCGGGGGATCGTAGCAGGAATCGGGAGCGTGTAGGGGATCGACTTGCCAGGTCGGCGCGTGAGCGACCTTGGCAACCGTGACCGTCCCTGTCACACTTGGCGGTGATGGTAGCGTCGGCGTGACAGCCGGGGCCCGCAAGCCACCGCCGTGGGAGCTCGAAAGACAGGCAGGCGGTCCGGGGGGAAGAGCCAATGACGAAAGCCCTCACCGAGATCTTCGTGGTCAACATCATCTTCGGGCCCGCAGGCGTGTTTCTCTGGCTCGCCCTCGATGCCGCGCTGGCGCTCGGCGTCGGCCTCGGGGTCGCGATGATCATGAGGCGGGGGGGCGGAGCCGACCAGAGCCTCCAGCGCACGCTGGCCGGCGCGATCGCCCTGCTCGGGATCCCCCTCGGCGTCTTGTCCGCCGTCCCCACCCCCGCGGAGGCCGAGCCCCGGCGAATCGATCTCTACGACCGCCAGTCCGACCGCGTCGGCTACGTGATCGTGGACGAGCGCACAGGGCGCCTCGACCTCTACGATCGCCTCTCCAACCGGACGGGGTACGGGCAGATCGCACCCGGCGGCCGGGTGGATCTCTACGGGCTCGACGGCAGGAGGGACTTGCACTCCATACTGCGGCGCTCCGAGGGCACGAATGCCGGTCGCCCTACTCCAGCCGCACGGAGTCGGTGAGCCCGAGTTCCTGCAGAACCTGTCGGAGTTCCGACGCCAGGCTTGCCGCGCCCTCCGCCTTGACCGTCACGGAGAAGTCCAGCCCTATCCTCAGCTCGGAGCCGGTTCGCAGCTTCGGCAGGATCTTCGTGCCGAGTCGGTTCCAGACCTCGGGGGGAACGGTGCCCACGAGACGCAGCGTCCTCGTCGGGGCGCCGGGCGTAAGTTCGGGGCGGGGTTCCGGGCCAGGCGCGGGCGTCATAGTGGTCGTGGGCCCTGGCGCGGGCGCTTGAACTGGAGCGGGTGTGGCAGGCACTCCGCTCTTGAGCGCCTCCGCGGTAGCCTTCCTCAGCAGGAACACGCCAGACTCAAAGGCCACCTCGTCCGGCGCCACGAGCTCCTGGAACCACAGTCGCTCGTAGCTCCGGTCGGTCTTCAGGCCCGACGCCAGACCAAAGTCGCCCCGCCCAACGAACTCGACGATCTTGTTCTTCAGGATCGCGTCGGGGTCGACCAGACGCGTGAGCGAGCCGTTCAGGAAGCTCTGCCGCAGGCTCGCGAGCGGCCACGCCCCGGACTCCTTGAGCGCCGGTGGCCAGTTGCGCTCGATGTAGCCAGCGCCGACGGACTCGTTGAGGAGCGCCTCGGACTTGAGGGCGGCGATGACCCGGCCACACAGGGTCTCGCCGCTGGAAGAGTGTCCCGCGCCGAGATCGATCACCTTGAGGCGGTCCGCCTCCTGGCCGTCCGCGACGACCGCAAAGCGGTAGTCGCCCCAGACCTCATCCTTGGCGGCCTCCTCGGAGTCCTTGACCTTGGACTGGAGCTCCGCCCGATCGCTCTTGTCGAACTCACCGCCGAGCGTCCCCTCGGCGACCTCCCGCGCCACCCGCTTCCACGCGAGCCACAGCTCGACCCTCTCGCGCAGGTCGCGGCCGGGCTTCTTGAGGCACCAGACGAGCGCGCCCGGGTAAAGCCGCGGCGACTTGCCTCGCTGGCGGGTCCACTCCGCGATCTGCGCGCGCAGCGACCCGCCGCCCGACCACTCCACGTCGGGATCGCCCACCACGAGCGTGAGCCGAGGCGTGTCCGGGATCTCCGCCCCGTCGCGCGGGAAGGGGACGACGGGGATGCTCGCCCCGCGCCGGAACTCGTCCTCGGCGAGCTTCCGTAGAGCCGGCTTGACCTCCGTCTCCTCGTCGAGCGACGCGCGCCGGTCGCTCACCACCTTCTTCATGGTCGGCTGGTAGCCGATCCGGAAGCCGTCCGCGCCCGTCTTGCGGATGAAGTACGACCTGCCTTCGAGCGCGAACGCGGCATTATCGATGGACGTCGTGTCCAGCTCGGGCTCGCCGAGCGCGAAGCGCAGCTCCGGGAGGTGCCCGACCTTGTCGGTCTGCCCCCCCCGACGATTCGAAGAGGATCGCGGTGCCGACGCGCCGGTGGATGTCCCGCAGCGGCCCTTTGGTGTCGGCGTCGAGCGCCTTGCTGTGCGCCTGCTCACCGGCGATGTCGGTGTCGATCGCTGCGATGAGGCGCGACTCGCCGAGCTGGCCCAGTACGACGCTCCGGAATCCGGGCTCCCCGAGCGGAGCCGATGCAACCTTGATGAGCGGCTCCGTGCGAGCCTTGCGGAAACCCTCCTGCGCCGCGATCGAGATCCACTGGGCCAGCATCGCCAGCGTGCCGCGCGTCTGCTGGTACTGTGGCAGCGCCTGCCACTTGCGCTGGAAGACCGACAGCGTTGCCGGATGGAACGGGTAGCAGGCCTCGAAGCGGCGCTGCAAGAACTCGCGCGCCTTGGCCTCGGTCGCCGCCGAGTCCACTGCCGTCCACTCGGGCGGGAGCTGCGCCCGCCGCTCGAACGACCAGTCGCCGAAGGCCTTGGCGACGTTCTTCCGGATCTTCTCGCTCCCCAGGTCCTGGAAGAGCCGCCGCCGGACGACCTCGCTGATCTCGGTCTCGTCGTTGGCGATCAGGTCCTTGGCGACGCGCCGCACCACCTTCGAGATCCTGTCCTGCCACTCCTGATCCGACTCCGTCATCTCGACCTGGCTGCGCGGCAGGCTGATCACCGCCGCGCCGTGCGTGGTGCCGGTGGTGGCGACCGTCAGGTTCTGGATGAAGGCGTGGAACGATTCGGCACTGCTGCGGTGGCGGTTCAGGTAGTTCAGCACCTCATCGAACAACAGGAGCACCGGGGCGCCGGCCGCCTGGAAGACCCGCGCGATGGAGTCGGTGCCGGGCGGCGTGGTCTTGGCCGCGGGACCAAGCGCCTCGACACCCTTGTCGCCCGCGAGCTGGCGGGCGATGTCGATCCATGGCGTCTCGCGCCCCGGCTGCGGGTCCCAGGCGTTGCCCACGAACACGGCGACCTTCGCCTTGGGAACCGATGCGACGCCCGCTTCGCGCACCAGCTCGGCGACTCCGCTGTGGCCGGCTACGGCCTCGCCGTTCGTCGCCAGGTGGTACAGCGTGGTGAGCGTGTGCGTCTTGCCGCCGCCGAACTGGGTGATGAGCGTGAGCACCGGCGACGTGTTGTCGGTTCTTCCGGAGAGCCGGCGCAGCACCATGCCCGCGTGCTCGCGCAGTGCCCGCGTGAAGCAGGTGCGCGCGAAGAACTGCGCAGGGTCGCGATAGTCCTCCGGCGCCGTCCCGGCCACGACCTGCTCGAGGGCGATGGCGAACTCATCCGGATTGAACGAGCGGCCTTCGCGGACTTCCTTGCGCGGTGTGGCGACCTTGTACCAAGGCTCCATGTCAGCGCTCGTCGGCCTTGGCGACGCCGGCATCGGCGGGCAGCTCGACACTCTCGGGCGGGACCTCGACCACCTGCCCGCCGCGCCAGATCGCGAGGGGTACGCCCAGCTGCCGGTGTCGCTGGATCACCCGGCGGCGAGCTGCGACGATGGCCCGATCAATCGCCGTCCCGTCCCGAATGATGCTCTCGATGTCACGCGATGGTCGTCGGCTCATGCAACCTCCTCGATCCGCTTGCGGATCTCCAGCCACGTCGCCTCATTCAGCACTACCGGCTCGCGCGCCCCCGTTCCGTGCGCGATGA
>MGBV01000038.1:13079-13336 GCA_001788415.1 Candidatus Rokubacteria bacterium GWC2_70_16
GCGCCGGCGCACCCTGGCCACCGCCAGGTCGGGTGAGGGCAGCCAGAGATAGATGATATGGACATCGTACCCGACCCCGACCAGCCCCGTCAGCAGTCGGTGGGCCGACCGGCCTGCGAGCGTGCTCTCGAAGGCGAAGTCTTCGCGGGCTCGCGCCAGCTCCTCGATACGCCGCAGCATGATCCTGCCGGCCATGAATGCCGCCGATTCGGGGCTGAACGCCGCGAGGCCCTGGGCAATCACGTCGGCGTTGACGA
>MGBV01000039.1:0-6207 GCA_001788415.1 Candidatus Rokubacteria bacterium GWC2_70_16
AGGAGCAGAGCCCCACCGCCTCCCAGAAGACGTAGAGGAGGAGGAAGTTCCCCGCCAGCACCAGCATCACCATGGAGAAGACGAAGAGGTTCAGGTAGGTGAAGAAGCGGGCGTAGCCGTCGTCGCCGCGCATGTAGCCCGCCGAGTAGAGGTGGATGAGGAAGCCCACGCCCGTCACGACCAGGAGCATGACGGCGGAGAGCGCGTCCACCTGCACGGTGATGGCGGTCTTGAAGCTGCCGGCCGCGATCCAGGGGAAGAGGTCGCCGGTGAAGGTCTCCCCGCCCTGCACCCGCGCGAACACGGCGCAGGCGGCGAGGAACGAGGCGCCCAGCGCGGGCACGGCGATCCAGTGGGCGCGATGCCCGATGAGGCGCCCGAAGAGCGCGTTGACGATGGTGCCGAGGAGGGGGAAGAGCGGGATCAGCCAGACGAGTCGTGACATGTTTGTGCTTTCGGGTACAAACCCGCATCACTCTATCCAAAGGGGTCGTGGGTGTCAAGGACGCTGCGGCCAACTGCCCGTGGCGGCAGGCGAACCGTTGAGCGGGGGACGGGGCGCGGCCGCCCCTATGGCCCGGGCGCGAAGGCCTCCAGGCCGGCGCGCGCGACCTCCACATCCTGCTCGCCCGTGCCGCCGCTCACGCCGATGCCGCCCACGCAGTGCCCGGCGGCCACGATGGGCAGCCCGCCGGGGAATGCGGCGTAGATGTCGGGCCCCGCCGCGAGCGTCAGCGCCAGCGCGCCGAAGTCGCCGAGCTCGTGGCCCGTGGAGCCGATCTTGCCGCTGGGCAGCCGGTTCGAGGCCGCGGCACGCGCCTTGGCCTGGGCGATGCGCACGGTGTGGGGCTTGCCTGCGCTGGTACGGGTGAAGAGGACGAGGTGGCAGCCGGCGTCCACGATGGCCACGGACATGGGAATGCCGAGGGCATGGACGCGGGCGACGGCGGCCGCCATGATGGCGGCGGCGCCGGCCTCGGTGAGGCGAGACGTGGGCTCGACGTGACTCATGGAGTCCTCCCTCCCATCCTTCCTATCACGCGCCGGCGCTCGCGGGGAACGCCCAAATTGACGCCCCGGCGCGCCGCCGGTATGATGGCGCGGTGGGGCGCTTCAGCGTGAGATTCTGGCTCGTCTTCGTCATCGTCCCCGCGCTCGTGATCGTCGGCGGCATCTCCTTCCTGGCGTGGAGGCAGGGCGTGCCCGGGGTCCGCGCCGAGCTGGCTCCCCCGCTCCGCTATATCGGCCTCAAGACGCCGCTCGGCCTCACGCTCACCGCGGCGCGCGGCGGGGTCGAGTCGGCCGAGCTGCGGCTCGTCCAGGGCCAGGGTCGCGCCGTCCTCGCGCGCCAGAGCTTCTCGGGCGGCGCCCTCCAGCAGCGCATCCAGCTCACGGTGGAGGGGGCGGGGCTCGGCCTCCGCGAGGGCGCGGCCACGCTCGAGGTGTTCGCGCGCGACGGCTTCTGGCGGCCGCTCCGGGTGGACGATCGGCCCGTGCTCACGGTGCCCGTCATGCTGGACCTCACCGCGCCCTCGCTCGAGGTCGTCTCGAGCACGCGCTACCTAGCCCAGGGCGGCGGCGGCCTCGTGGTCTTCCGAGCCAGGGGAGCGGCGCGGCTCGGCGTCAACGCGGGCGGGCGCTTCCTGCCTGCCTACCCCGTGGGCCCGGCCGACGCGGGGCTCTTCGCCGCCATGGTGGCGCTGCCCTGGGACGCGCCCACGTCAGCCCCCATCGCGGTGACGGCGCAGGACGAGGCGGGCAACACCGCCTCGCGACCGGTCTCGTCCGAGATCAAGCCCCGGCGCTTCCCTGCCGGCACCGTCGATCTGAAGCCGGAGTTCCTCGCGGCCAAGCTCCCCGAGCTCTTACCCGGGCGCGGCGCCGTCGCGCCGGAGCAGGTGCTGCCGGCCTTCCTCACCGTGAACCGGGACCAGCGCCGGACGGCCGAGCAGACCAAGCGGGAGCTGGCGGCCCGGACCGCGCCGCGCCCGCTGTGGCAGGGCGCCTTCCTCCAGCCGCGCAACACCAAGGTCTTCTCCAACTTCGCCGAGACGCGCGTGTACCGCTACCGGGGCCAGGACGTGGACAGCCAGGTGCATCTCGGCTACGACCTGGCCTCGGTCCGGCAGAGCCCGGTGCCCGCGGCCAATTCCGGCGCCGTGGTGTTCGCCGGGCCCCTCACCATCTACGGCAACACGGTGGTGGTGGACCACGGCCTCGGGCTCATGACGCTCTACGCCCATCTCTCCGCCATGAGCGTCAAGGAAGGCGAGGAGGTCCAGAAGGGGCAGGAGATCGGGCGCACGGGCGCCACCGGGCTCGCCCTCGGAGATCACCTGCACTACGAGGTGCTGATCCACGGCATCTCGGTGACGCCGCTCGAGTGGTGGGACGCCAGGTGGATCCGTGACCACATCGGCAAGCCGCTCCGCGAGGCCAACGTCGCGCTCCTCGAGGCCGATCAGCCCGCCCCCGACAGCGAGGAGCGGCCCCCCGCCCCCGCGAGAACGCGCCGGAGCGCTCGTCCGCGGTGAGGGGCAGCCCGGCGTCACGTCAACTCGTCGAGCCGAAGGAGCCACGCATGCCGCTCTTCTCGTTCGAGGGCAAGTCCCCGCGCATCCATCCCACGGCCTTCATCGCCCCCACCGCCGCCCTCATCGGGGACGTGATCGTCGAGGAGAACGCCTCGGTCTGGTACAACGCCGTGGTCCGCGCCGACTTCAACGCCATCGTCATCCGCCGGGGCGCCAACGTGCAGGACTGCGCGGTGGTCCACGTCACGCCGGTGGCCGGCGTGGAGATCGGGCCCGGCGCCACCGTGGGGCACCTCTGCACCATCCACGCGGCGCAGATCGGCGAGGAGGCGCTCATCGGCAACAGCGCCACGGTGCTGGACGGCGCGCGCGTCGGCGCCCGGGCCATGGTGGGCGCGGGCTCGCTGGTGACGCCGGGCACGGAGATCCCCGACGGCATGCTCGCGCTCGGGGTGCCGTGCAAGGTCAAGGGCCCGCTGGCCGGCACGCCCGCCGAGCGCTGGGTGCAGATCAACCCGGCCGGCTACCAGGCCCTGGCCCAGCGCCACCGCGCCGGCGTCGGGCCCGCCTGAGCCCGGGGCGCGCCAGGCGCCCTCCGGCCCATGGCCTTTCCGCGCGGGCTGCGCGCGCTGAACCACCGCGACTTCCGCCGCTTCTTCCTGGCCCAGCTGGCGGCGCAGAACGGCGCCTGGATGCAGACGGTGGCCCAGTCGTGGCTCGTGCTGCAGCTCACCGACTCCCCCTTTCTGCAGCTCGACGCGCCGGACGAGCTGCGGGGGCGCGTGATGAGCCTCTACACCCTCGTCTGGGGCGGCGCCTTCCCGTTCGGGGCCCTCCTGGTGGGCGCCATCTCGGAGCGCTGGGGCGTGAGCACGGCGTTGCTCGTCAACGGCGTGCTGGGGCTTGCGGGACTCGCCCTGATCGGCGCCTGGTGGCGCCGCCCCGCCCCGGCCGGTTCGCGGGGAGGAAGCCGTCCTTGACTCCATCTCTGCAGCCTCGATAGGATGTTACGGAGTGACACACGGGAGATCCACCATGCGTACCACGAGGCCCATCACGGTGTCGCTGCCGCCTGACCTCCTTCGAGAGACCCAGCGGATGGCCAAGGAGGAGGCTCGCTCCCGCAGCGAGTTGATTCGCGAGGCCCTGCGCGAGTACCTTGCCTCCCGCCGCTGGCAGCGGCTCCGCCACTGGGGCACCGAGACCGCCGAGCGACTCGGACTCAAGA
This sequence comes from Candidatus Rokubacteria bacterium GWC2_70_16, assembly GCA_001788415.1. GTDB lineage: Bacteria > Methylomirabilota > Methylomirabilia > Rokubacteriales > CSP1-6 > UBA12499. Next base: position 3,763 of record MGBV01000039.1, read on the forward strand.
CCGAGTCCGACCTGCAGCGTCTTATCGACCGGGTCCGGAGCCACGCCCGGAAGCCCGGGCGGTGATCCGGGCCGTCGCCGACACGAACGTCTACGTGTCGGCCATCGTCTTCGGGGGAGTCTGTGAGGCCATTCTGGCCCTGGCACGGACCGGGCTCATCGATCTCTTCATCTCTCCGGCGATCCGCGGTGAACTCCGGACGGTGCTCGAGGAGAGCTTCGGCTGGCCAGAGGCGCGGGTCCGGGAGGCGCTCTCCGAGGTGGACAGGCTGGCTTCGATCGTGCGACCAGCCCGGACACTGCGGGGCATCGTCGCGCATGATCCCGACCACCGCATCCTGGAGACGGCTCTGGCCGCGCGTGCCGCCTTCCTCGTGACCGGCGACAGGAAGCACCTTCTGCCGTTGCAGACGTTCCGCGAGATCAGGATCGTCTCCCCCCGGGACTTCCTCGATCTCCTGCACTGATCCGGGATCCCGTCGGTGAAGTGGTTCGCTCTCGCGTGCCGACGCCGACACGCCCAGGCGAAACATGGCGGCGATCCGAAGGACCGGGCGGGCCGGCGCTGCTACCGGCCCGTGAAGCGGGGCGGGCGCTTCTCCTTGAAGGCCTGCACGCCTTCCCGGTGGTCCGCGGTCTCGCGTACCACGGCCATGTGGGAGGACACCAGGTCGAGGTGGGTGCGCAGGTCGAGGCGAAGCGACTGGTAGACGAGCCGCTTGATCATGCGGATGGGCACTTGCGGCCCGTCGGCGATGCGCCGCGCCAGGTGGTAGGTCTCCTCAACGAGGAGATCGGGGGGGACGACGCGGTTCACGATGCCGAGCCCCTCGGCCTCGGCGGCCTCGATGAAGTCCGCCGTCCACAGGAGCTCCAGCGCCTTGGCGCCGCCGACGAGTCGCGGCAGGAAATACGTGTCGCCGTCCCCCGGCACCAGCCCCACCTTCACGTAGCCCGTGGAGAAGCGCGCCGCCTCCGAGGCGATGCGCACGTCGCACATGAGCGCCATCCCCATGCCGGCGCCCACCGCGACACCGTTGACCATGGCGATGACCGGTTTGTCCATGGCCTCGAGCGTCTTCGGGATCCGGTGGATGTGCTCCCACAGCATGTTCTTGTGGTCGAGCGCCGTGGGCTCGCCGTCGCCCATGCGCGCGACGTCGCCGCCGGCGCAGAAGGCCTTCCCCGCCCCCGTCACCACCACCACGTTGACCTCGGGGTCCTGCTGCGCCTCGCCGAGCGCCCAGGCCCAGCGCTGGATCATGGGGCCCGTGAAGGCGTTCATCTTGTCGGGCCGGTTCAGCGTGAGCGTGGCGATCCTGTCCTTGACCTCGTAGAGCAGCTCGTCCGTCTGGGTCGACATGGCTATCCCCCTCGCTCCGCTCGGACCCATTTCCATATCCGCTCGCCCCATCTCCATATCCGCTCGCCTCGCCGCGGGGCGCGGCTCGGCTCGCCAATCAACGGCCGCTAGTCTTTCGGGAGGCCGAGGACGCGCTCGCCGAGGATGTTCCGCAGGATCTCGGAGGTGCCCGCGCGGATGCCGCTGCCACGGGCCAGCACCGCGTAGAAGGCCCACTGTCCCTCGTCGGGCGCCCAGGGGCCCGGGCCCTCCAGCTGCGAGTACGGGCCGATCACCTGCGTGGCGGCCTCGGCCAGCTCCTCGTCCACCTGGCTCCAGAAGAGCTTCGACGTGGAGCCTGCGGGGCCTGGGGCCGCGCCCTTGAGGATGTTGGTGAGGTTCCGGTAGCCGTTGAGCTGCAGGCACCGCTCGGCGATGCACAGGCCGGCGATCTTCTGGCGCAGCACGGGGTCCTCCGCGGCCGTGCCGCCGTTCTTCCGCGTGCGCCGGGCCAGCGCCATCAGCCGCTCCAGGGCCGTGCGCAGGCTGATGTGGCGGATCATGGTCAGCACGTCGCGCTCGTAGGCGAGCGTGGTGAGCGCCACGCCCCAGCCCTCGTTGACCCGGCCCACCACGTTGGCGGCGGGCACGCGGACGCTCTCGAGGAACACCTCGTTGAACTCCGCCTCCCCGGTGATCTGGCGCAGCGGCCGGATGCTGATCCCGGGGCTCTTCATGTCGATGAGAAGGAAGGTGATGCCCTTGTGCTTCGGCGCCGCCGGATCGGTGCGGACGAGGAAGAAGCCCCATTCCGAGACATGCGCCATGCTCGTCCACACCTTCTGGCCGGTGACGACGTAGTGGTCGCCGTCCAGCACCGCGCGCGTCTTGACGTTGGCGAGGTCGCTGCCGGCCTCCGGCTCCGAGAAGCCCTGGCACCAGATCTCCTCGGCGGTGAGGATCTTGTCCAGGTGGCGCGCCCGCTGGGCCGGCGTTCCGTGGGTCATCAGCGTCGGGCCCAGCATGGAGAGCCCGCCGCGGTTCACCGGCTGCGGGCTCTGGGCTCGGGCCATCTCCTCGTAGAGGATCACCTGCTCCACGATC
>MGBV01000039.1:6241-24748 GCA_001788415.1 Candidatus Rokubacteria bacterium GWC2_70_16
GAGGCGGTCCACGTGCTCGCGATCCGCGCGCGAGGAGGCGAAGCCGCGGCCCCTGAGGTCGGCCGGGACATTGACCGCGAGCCACGCGCGCACCTCGCGGCGGAAGGCCTGCTGCTCGGGAGTGAAGTCAAAGTCCATGGTCGCCCCTCACACGCCCTGGCCATTGAGTCTTGCCGAATTCGGTTACGCGAATGGGCCGGGGGCCGGCAGGCGGGGGCGCTGCCTGGACCCGTGCCGTAGCGGCTCTCGAAGCCGGCGACCGCCCCTCTCGGTTGCACCCCCTCCGCGGATCGGCCGTGACGAGGGTGCGAGGTCCGGGCAGCGCCCCCGCCTGCCGGCCCCCGGCGTCACGGGAATCCGCAAGAGTCATTAGTGCATCACGGAGCCGCCGTCGACGTTCAGCGCCTGCCCCGTGACGTTCCGCGCCTCCTCGGAGGCGAGGAACACCGCCGCCCAGCCGATATCCTCCGGCGTCTGCTCGCGTTTCATGGGGATGAGGTCGGCCACACGCTTGTCGAAGACCTGCCGCGGCGTCATGCCCGTGAAGGCGGGATTCGTGTCGGCGATGTACTTGGCGAGCCCCTCCCAGAAGGCCGTCCACAGCACGCCGGGGCAGATGGCGTTCACCGTGACTCCGTGGGGGGCGAGCTCCTTGGCGATGACGCGCGTGAAGGTGATGACGCCGCCCTTGGCCACCGAGTACGGCGGCATGGTCAGGGCCGCCAGCGGGCCCGCGATGGAGGCGATGTTGATGATGCGCCCGGCCTTGCGCTCGATGAAGTACGGCGCGATGGCCTTGCAGGTGAGGAAGACCGACTTGAGGTTGACCGCGTAGGCCCGGTCCCAGTCCTCCTCGCTGTTGTTGGTGAAGGGCATGCCCGGCGCCGAGGCCGCGCCGGCGTTGTTCACGAGGATGTCGATCCGCCCCAGCTCCTGGCGGATGCGGTCCAGCGCCGCCTGCACCTCCGCGCCACGCGTCACGTCGCAGCGCATGGAGAGGGCGCGGCGCCCCAGCGCCTGCACCTTCTTCACGACGGCCTCCGCGTTGCCCTCCTGGATGTCGGGGATGGCGATGTCCGCGCCCTCCTTCGCCATGCACAGCACGATGCCCTCGCCGATCCCCGCGCCGCCTCCCGTCACCACCGCCACCTTGCCCCCGAGCCTCATGGATCACGGTCTCCTTGTTGGGGTGGAACGTCGCTCTCGCCCCGACCCGAGCGCCCCGATGATATCACCGCCCGGCACGCGACCGCAGGTACACGAACCAGTACCCCGCGCCCACCATGACCACGCCGCCGATGACATTCCCGATGGTCACCGGAAGCAGGTTCCACGCCAGGAAGCCCGACAGGCTCAGCGCCGCGGCCTGCTGCTCGAGCCCCCTCGACAGGGCGAAGCCCGGGTCGAAGGTCGCGATGAGGATCCCCACCGGGACGAAGTAGAGGTTGGCGATGGAGTGCTCGAAGCCGGCCGCGACGAAGGCGCTGATGGGCGGGACGATGGCCAGGATCTTGTCCGTCGTGCTGCGGCAGGAGTAGGTGAGCCAGACGGCCATGCACACCAGCGCATTGCAGAGCATCCCGAGGGCCACCGCCTGCACGAAGCCCAGCTGGAGCTTGGCGTGGGCGACGGAGAGCGCCACCTGCCCGACGGCGCCGCCGCCGAAGAGGTGGGTGCGCGCCACGTAGACGACGCAGGCCGTCGCCACCGCGCCGACGGCGTTGCCCGCGAAGACGATGACCCAGTTGCGGACCAGCGCTGCCGTGCTCACCCGGCGGCTCGCCCAGGCCATCACGATGAGGTTGTTCCCGGTGAACAGCTCCGCGCCGCCGATCACCACCAGGATCAGGCCGAGGCTGAAGACCACCCCGGCCAGCACGCGCCCTGCGCCCCACGGCATCGTCCCCGCCCCGGCCAGGGAGACGGTGGCGAACACCGCGCCCAGGGCGATGAAGGCCCCCGCGAGCACGGCGAGCGCGAAGAGGCTCATCCCGTCCATGCCGGCCTTGCGGGCGCCGATGTCCTCCGCCCGCTGCGCCATCTCCGCCGGCAGCAGCGCGTCCAGCGACGGTCCCCCCCTGCGGTCGTCCGCGGTCCACGTCATGGTGACGCCTCCACGGCCGCCTCCACCGCCACCGCGCAGACCTTGTACTCGGGGATCTTGGCGACGGGGTCCAGCGCCGCATGGGTGAGATCGTTGGCGGCGGCCTCGGCGAAGTGAAACGGCATGAAGACAGTGCCCGGCACGATGCCCTCCGTCACCCGGGCGCGCGCGACCAGCGCCCCGCGCCGCGAGCGAAGCCGCACGGGATCGCCGTCCGTGACGCAGAGGCGCCGGGCATCCTCAGGGTGGATCTCGACGAAGGCCTCGGGGACGAGCCAGTGGAGCCCCGCCACCCGGCGCGACATGGTGCCGCCGTGGTAGTGCTCGAGCACGCGCCCGGTCGTGAGCACGAGCGGGTAGCCGGCGTCCGGCGACTCGGCCGGCGCCCGGTGCGCGACGGAGGTGAAGCGGGCTCGGCCCCGCGCCACCCTGTCCACATGCAGGATCGGCGTGCCGGGGTGGTCGGGCGACGGGCACGGCCACTGCAGTCCCCGCGCGCCGAGACGGGCGTGGCTCACGCCGCCGTAGATCGGCGCCAGCGCGGCCACCTCATCCATGATCGCGGCCGGCCCGGCATACTCCCACGCGCCGAAGCGGGCGGGGGGGACGTCACGGATCTCGAGCGCGCCCGCGCGCCTGGCGACCTCCGCGAGGATCCACCAGTCCGGCCGCGCTTCCCCCGGCGGGGACACCGCGGCGGGAGAGAGCTGCACGCGCCGCTCCGTGCTGGTGTAGGTCCCCGCCTTCTCGGCCCAGGCCGCCGCGGGCAGGACCACATGGGCGAAGCCGGCGGTCTCGCTGGGAAAGATCTCCTGGACCACGAGAAACTCGCAGGCGGCGAGGCAGCGGCGGACATGGCGGAGATCCGGGTCGGTCATGGCCGCGTTCTCGCCGAGCATGTAGAGCGCGCGGATGCGGCCGTCAAGGGCGCCGTCCACGATCTCCGTCACGGTGAGGCCGGGCCGCTCCGGGACGGGGGCGCCCCAGGCCGCCTCGAAGCGCCGGCGCGCCTCGGGATCGGCCACGCGCTGATAGCCAGGCAGGAAGGCCGGCAGCGCGCCCATGTCGCAGGCGCCCTGGACATTGTTCTGGCCGCGGAGGGGGTTGATCCCCGCGCCCGCCATGCCGAGGTTGCCGAGGAGCAGCTGCAGGTTGGTGCACGCGAAGGCATTGTCCGTCCCACAGGTGTGCTGGGTGATGCCCATCGCGAAGAGCAGCGCCCCTGGCCGGTGCTCCCACAGCAAGCGCGCCGCGCACCTGATGTCGGCGGCCGGCACTCCCGTGATCGCCTCGGCCCACTCAGGCGTGCAGCCGCCGACGCTTTCCGCGAAGGCCTCGAACCCCTCGGTGCGCGCGGCGACGAACTCCCGGTCCACCCAGCCGCCGGCGATGAGGGCCTGGCAGAGCGCACCGAGCAGCGCCAGGTCCGTGCCCGGGCGGAGCCGCAGGTGGAGCGCCGCCGACTCCGCGATGGGAATGCGGCGGGGATCCGCCACGACGATCGGCAGCCCCCGCTCCTTCGCCGCGCGACGGAGCCGCATCCCGAAGACGGGGTGCTGCTCCGTGGTGTTGGAGCCGATGATGAAGATGCAGCGCGCCCCGGCCACGATATCGTCCATGGAATTGGTCATGGCGCCCGAGCCCAGCGCCTCTCCCAGGGCGGCCACCGTCGGGGCGTGGCAGAGCCGCGCGCAGTGGTCCACGTTGTTGGTGCCGAGCACCTGGCGCGCGAGCTTCTGGAACAGGTAGTTCTCCTCGTTGCTGCACTTGGCCGAGGCGAGGAAGCCGAGCGCCTCGGGGCCGTGGGCGCGGCGAGCCTCCACGAGCCCCCGCGCCACGAGGTCGAGCGCCGTGTCCCAGTCGGTCTCCACCAGCGGGGACTCCACGCTCCCCCGCGGCGCCGCGCCCTCGAGGAGCGCACGCCTGACCAGCGGCCGCGTGAGCCGGTCGCGGTGGTGGAGATAGGCCCAGCCGAAGCGCCCCTTGACGCAGAGGAGGCCGTGGCTGGCCGGCGCCTCCCAGTCCGGGCTCGAGGACAGCACGCGGCCGCCCGCCACGTGGAGGCGCACCCGGCAGCCGACGCCGCAGTACGAGCAGACGCAGCTGATCGTCTCCAGCTCCGCGCCCGACGAGGCCGGCGCGTCCAGGAGCGTGAGCGCGTCGGTGGGGCAGACGGCCTCGCACATCCCGCAGAACTCGCAGGCGCTCTCCTGCAGGCGCCCGTCGAGGCCGAAGCCGATATGGGCTTGCGCGCCCCGGGCGAAGACGCCGATGGCGGTGACGCCGTTGAGGAAGTCGCAGGCGCGCACGCAGCGCCAGCAGTGGATGCACGCATCGCGGTCCACGCGGATGAAGGGGTTGGATTCGTCCACGGGGTAGCGCGACCCGGGCGGCTCGGCCGGGCCCGCCACCCCGTAGCGCCGGGCCAGCACCAGGAGGGCATTGTGCGCCCGCCCCACGCCGGGACGGCAGCCGGCCAGCAGCAGACCCAGGAGGCTCCTCCGCTCGGCGACGATGGCCGGCGTCTCCGTCCTGATCTCGAGCCCGTCGGCCGCGGGGAGCACGCAGGCGGCATGGACCCCGGAGCGCCCGGCGACTTCCACGAGGCAGAGGCGGCAGGAGCCGTCCACGGGCAGCGCCTGGTGATGGCAGAGCGTGGGGATCTCGACGCCCGCCAGGCGCGCGGCCTCGAGCACCGAGACCCCGCGCGGCACGGCCACCGCGCGGCCGTCCACGCTGAGCGACACGACCGCGGGCGACACGGAGGCGTCCATCTGGCGCCCTCCCGGATCGGACCGTTGTGGGGAACGGACGGTGGTGGGATTCACGCAAGAGGATGATGGGCGGGGGCCCAGGGGGAGTCAAGCCCTGTCAACCGCGGGCAGGCGTCCTGGGTTCCCGACCCGAAGCCACGGAAACGATGTAAATAAGCGGGCCCGGGGGCGCGTCCAACGGGGCAAGGAAAGGAGGTGAGTCCATGCGCCGGTTCATCGCACTCTTGCTGGCAGTCGTCCTGGTAGTCCCCCTGACCCTGGGGGTGGCCGTCCCCGCCGCCCATGCCGGCGCCGCCACCAACGCGGCGCTGGGGCTGGCGTCCTTCGCCGTCTTCACCCAGCTGTTCGGGCCGATGCTCCACCCCCGGCCCGCGCATGCGGCCTACCGGGCGCGCGAGGTCGTGGTCGAGCGCCCCGTGTACGTCGAGCGCCCGGTGTACAGCACGTATCCGTCCCAGGTGGTGGTGGTGCAGCCAGCCCCCCCGCCGCCGGCCTTCCCCACCGTGGTGCAGTACCCGCACGGCCGCTACGAGCTCAGGGGTGACGGTGTCCGCACCGCCTATCTGTGGGTGTGGATCCCGAACGCGCCGCCCCCGCCGCCGGCCGCGCCCCCGCCGCCTCCGGCGCCGTAGCGATCCGCGGCGAGTCCCGGCAGGCCCTCGAGGCCGACGTCATCCTCGAGGGCCTGCCTCGGGCGCTCGGGGCCGCGCGATCAGGACGTCTCCCCCTCACTCCTCCGCCAGCGCTCCAGCTCGGGCTTCACGATCCGCTCGCGGCAGTCGGGGCAGATGCCGTGGCTGAAGGTGGCCTGGGAGCGCTCGCCGAGATAGGCCTCGATGCTCTGCCAGTAATTGCTGTCGTTCCTGATCTTCTTGCAGTAGGCGCAGATGGGGAGCAGGCCCTGAAGCTGCCTCACGTGCGCCAGCGCCAGCTCGGCGGTGCCGCGCGCCTTCGCCTCGGCCTCGTACAGCGAGGCGTTCCGGATGGCCACGGCCGCCTGGGCCACGAAGGCGCCGAGCAGCGCCTCGTCCTCGGGCCCGAGCCGGAACGGCTCGGCGCCGTTCAGCGAGAGGACAGCCAGGAGCGCCCCCTCGTACAGGACGGGAACACCATGAAAGCTCCTGAGCCCATGCGCCCGCCACCAGTCCAGGGCGACGAACCGTCCGTCGGAGAGCGCATCGGGAACGTGCAGCGGTCGCCGGTGAGTGGCCACCCAGCCCAGCACGCCCTCGTCGAAGCGCAGCACCCTGATCGGCCAGTCCGCCTCGAGCGCCGGATCCGAGAAGCCGATCAGCTCGATGGTCCGGGCCGCCTCATCGGCCAGCCAGAAGGAGGCGGCGGGCACGCTCATGAGCTGGGCGGCCGCGCGGGCGATCTCCCTGAGCACGGTGTTTCGCTCCAAAGACGAGGAGAGGACGCGGGCAAGCCGCGTGAGCGTCTCGAGCCGCTCGAGCCGCCGGCCCAGCGCCTGGTCGAGCCGCGCCTTCTCGATGATCGCCGTCGCGTGCCGGCCGATGGCGAGCGCCAGGCTCAGGTCGTCCCGAGTCGGTTCCCGGCGCGCCTCCCACCACACCGCGAAGATGCCCCCGAGGAGCGCCTCCCCGCTCCCCATGGGAACGAAGAGCGAGGAGCGGTGAGGAAAGCGCTGCCAGCTCTCGCGGTCGACCCGGGGATCGGTCTGGGCATCGCTGGACCATACCGGCTGCCCCGTGTCCCGCGCCTCCTCCACGGCGCGATGCCCCCGGAGCGGGAAGGGGAATTGCAGGAAGGTCTGCAGGAGATGCCGCGGGACGTGGTAGCCGGCCACGGGCCTCAGGGCGGCTCCTTCGTCATCTGCCAGGTACACGCCCACCATGTCCGCCCCGAGCGCGCGGGCCGCCTCCCGCGCCACGCGGCGCACCGTCTCCGCCAGATCGCCGGTCTCGACGAGCACGTGACTGACATTCTGCAGGGCCTCGGACTCCCGAAGCCGGCGCCGGGCGGCCTCGTAGAGCTGCGCGTTGTCCCTGGCCAGCGTCGTCATCTCCTCGCGCCGGGCGTCGGCCTCCCGGGTGCGTGCCGAGACTTCCTCCTCCAGGTGGGCGTGAAGGCGGTTGTAGCGCCGGACCAGCATGGAGGTGAGGCCGGCGCCCACCGCGACGAAGGCGAAGTCGAAGACGCGCACGCTCTGGATGAGCCGCCCCTCGTGAAGCACGTCGTTCAGGCCCAGGAGGGCGTACACGACCAGGACGGCGCGGATGGCCCGCCGCTCGCCCTCGGCCATTCCTCCGAGCCCGAGCCTCCGCCAGGCATAGCCGAACGCCGCCAGGATGAACGGGACGAATGCGGGCACGAGGGGGCCGGGGACGGGCGTGGGGTGCTGGAATCCGAGCAGATCGGTGCGGACATACGCGCGGTCGGTGACCAGGAGTGCGGTTCCCCAGATCATTGCCAGCACCGCCGCGCTGACGGCCGCTGCCGTCCACATCAACCGGCGGGGTTGCGGGTGCCCCGCGAGCGCGTGGCTCAGCCCGACGATCAGGAGGATGAGGACGATGGCGCTCGTCCAGGTCAGCCGCCCGCCCAGCAAAGCCTGCTCGGGTCGGCCGGGGGCCAGCTGGACGTAGTGGCTCGCGACGTAGACGAGGCTGGTGGTGCTCCAGGCGGCCACCCACAGGTGCAGCGGCTCGTGGCGGCGCCCGAGCCAGATCCAGAGGTGGTGGGCGGCGAGGTACGCCGCCACGCCCATCAGCGGGGGGAGCAGCCAGATCAGGGGAGAGCTTGTCGGCGGCAACATCACGTCAAGCTACTCTGCCCGAAGTCGGCCTCGAATGCGAGAGGAGCTGTCGGGAAGTCAGCGGTCCTTGCCCTGCTCCCTCCGCCAGCGCTCCATCTCGGGCTTGACGATCTTCTCCCTGCAGTCGGGACAGATGCCGTGGCTGAAGGTGGCCGCCGAGCGCTCGCCGAGATAGGCCTCGATGCTCTGCCAGTAATTGCTGTCATTCCGGATCTTCTTGCAGTAGGCGCAGATGGGGAGCATCCCCTGGAGCTGCTTCACCTGGGCCAGCGCCAGCTCGGCCGCCCGCCGCGCCTGTCCCTCGGCCTCATAGAGCGAGGCGTTCCCGATGGCCACCGCGGCCTGGGCGGTGAAGGCCGAGAGGAGCGCCTCGTCCTCGGGCTCGCGACTGAAGGGCTGGGGCCCGCTCAGGGAGAGGACGGCCACCAGGACGCCCTCGTGAATGACGGGCAACCCCAGGAAGGCCTTGAGCCCGTGCTTGCGCCGCCACTCCGGCTGGAGAAAGCGGTCGTCCGCGAAGCTGTCGTCCACCCGGAGCGCGCGACGGTGAGCGGCGATCCAGCCGACGCCGCTCTGGCCGAACGGCAATGTCGTCGGGGCCCAGTCCGCGTTGATCCCGGGATCCGAGACACTGCCCAGGGTCAGCGTCTGGGTGGTCTCGTCCGCCAGCCAGATAGTCACGAAGCGGGCCTCGGCGAGCTCGGCGGCGGCGCGGGCGATCTCGGCGAGGATGCGGTCGCGGTCCAGGGAGGAGGACAGGACCCGGGTGAGCCGCGCCAGCGTCTCCACCCGCCCGAGCCGCCGTCCCAGCGCCGCGTGGAGCCGAGCGTTCTCGAGCGCCACCGCCGCCTGCTGGGCGAAGGCGGTGAGAAGCCGGATCTCCTGCTCCTCCGGGGTATGCGCCTCGTACCAGTAGAGGCAGATCGCCCCGAACACCGTGTCGCGGCTCAGCAGCGGGATGCCCAGCATCCCCCGGTAGGCGAGCGTGCGCACCCTCTCGCCCAGGGGCTCCGCCGACCCCGGCACCTCCTCCTGGTAGCCGGGCAGCGGCTGCACGGACACGTCGGGGCTCCAGACGGGCTCCCGCCTCAGTGCGGCTGCGCCCGCTGCGCCCTGCCCGAGCCTGAGCACTGTCGGCGTGCGGCTCTCGTCGATGCCGCGGGCGGCCCGCAGGCGCAGGAGGCCCTCGTCAGGCCCCAGCTCGAAGACGGCCGAGCCGCCGGCGCCGGTGAGCTCCATGGCCGAGGCAGTGATGGCGCCGAGCACCGAGGCAAGGTCCAGCGAGGATACCAGGGCCGCCCCTACCTCGTGCAATGCCCCGATCTCCTGGGCGCGAGCCCTGGCGCTCTCGTAGAGTGAGGCGTTCTGGATGGCCACCGCGGCCTGGACCACGAAGGCGCCCAGGATGGTCTCGTCCTCGGCGGCGAGATGAATGGGCTGGGCGCCGGCCAGGCCGAGCACACCCACGACCGAGCCGCCATGCACCACGGGCACGCCGACAAAGCTCGTGAGCCCATGCCCCCGCCACCAGGCCGGGTTGAGGAATCGTGCGTCGGTGAAGACATCGGCGACATTGACCAGGCGCTGCTGGGTGGCGATCCAGCCGAGCAGGCCCCGGTCGAACATCATGACCCTGGCCGGGAGGTCCGCCTCCAGGGCGGGATCGGAGAAGCCGACAAGGGCGAGCGTCCCCGCCGCCTCGTCGGCCAGCCAGAAGGAGGCGCCCCGGACCTGCATCAGCTGCGCCGCCGATCGTGTGATCTCTTTGAGAACCGTGTCCCGGTCCAGCGACGAAGAGAGGGCCCGGTTGAGGCGCGTGAGCGTCTCGAGCCGCTCGAGCCTCCGCGCCAGCCCCTCGTGGAGGCGGGCGTTGGCAATGGCGATGGCGGCGCTATTGGCCAGCGACTGGAGCAGGCTCAGCTCCTCCTCCCGGAACCGGCGGGGCTCCCGCGTGCCGATGCCCAGCGCGCCGAGGACCTGGCCGCCGATGGTGACCGGGACTCCGGCAAAGGATGCGATGCCCTCGGCCCGAAGTCGGGCCGCGTTCTCCGGGCGCGGGTCCTGCCAGACGTCGTCCACCACCAGCGCCGAGCACGTCTTCGTGATCCGCCCGACGAAGCCCTCGCCGAGGCGAAGCGTGGTGGCGGTGTCCACGGCCGCGCGATCCCCGGCATGCGCCCGCAGCGTGAGCGTCTGGCCCTCGTCGTCCAGCAGCCAGAGACGAGACACGCTGGAATCGAAGAGCGTCACGGTCCGCTCGACGACGCGATGGAGCACCTCCTGCACCGAGAGCGTGGCCGTCAAGCTCTGAGTCACTGTCGCCAGCGTGGCGAGCCGCATCTCCCTGCGCCGGGCCGCCTCGTAGAGCCTCGCGTTATCGATGGCCAGGGCCGCGGTGTCGGCGAAGGAGGACAGCGTCTTGAGCTCCGCGGGACTGTACTCGTGGGGATGCTCGGTGTTGAAGGTGAGCACCCCCAGCACCTCGTCGCGGATCTTGACCGGGAGGCCGAGGAAGGTGCGGATCCCCTGCTCGCGGTCGCGCTGCGCCAGGAGGTTCCTCGGGTCGCTCTGGGTGTCGGGAACGAAGAGCATCTCGCCGGTCGCCGCGATGGTCCCAGAGTAGCTCTGACCCAGCGGCACCTCGAAGTCGGGAGGCACCGTCCCGCGGCTCACTGCCCCCATCCGGAGGACTCCGGCCTCCCTGTCCACCAGCAGCAGCTTGACGTGAGGGGTGGCGGCGATGCGGCTGGCCTCCCGGACGATGCGGCCCAGGGTCTCCTCGAGGTCGAGCCCCGACAGGACGCTCTGCCCCGCCCGCAGGAGAGCCGCCATCTCCTCGCTCCGGGCATGGGCCTCCCGGCCGCGGACCGAGACCTCCTCCTCGAGGTGCGTGTGGAGGCGATTGTAGCGGCGGACCAGCATGTAGGTGAGCCCGACGCCCACGGCGACGAAGCCCAGGTCGAAGACGCGGATGCTCTGGATCAGCCTGGCGGCGTGCAGCATGTCGTTGAGCGCGAGGACGATGTAGACGGCGAAGCCTGCGCGGATCGCCCGCCGCTCGCCCGGGTCCATCTCGCCTCGCCCCAGCGTCCGCCAGGCGTAGGCGAACACCACCAGGATGTACGGGGCCAGCAGGGGGAGAAGCGGACCCGGCACGGGTGCGCCGTACTGGTAGCCGAGGACATCGGTGCGGACATAGGCCCGGCCGCTCACGATGGCGCCGGTGAGCCAGACGAGGAGCAGGAGGCCCGCGTTGACGATCGTGCCCGACCACATCAGCCGGCGCGGCGGCGGGGCTCCCGCCAGCGCATGGCTCAGGCCGATGGTCATGACGATGAGGACGATGGCGCTGGTCCAGGCCAGCCGGCCGCCCAGCACGGCGTGCTCGGGCAGGGCGGAGGCGATCTGGAGGTAGTGGCTGGCGAGGTAGAGCAGGCTGTTGGCGCACCAGAGGCTCACCCAGAGATGAAGCGGCTCACGGCGGCGCCCGAGCCAGATCCAGAGATTGTGCAGCGCGAGATACGCGGCGACCCCCATGAGGGGGGGGATCGCGTGGACGGCCGGCGTGATCGAACCCATCAATCGAGAGCCTCGCGCCCAGTATAGCCTGCCCCCGCGGGCTCAGCCTCCGCCGTTCAGCGCTTGCCTCACGGCCCGCGCCTGTTATTCCGTTGGATCCCACCACTCACAGCGGTCGAACCGTGACCACGGCACGACCGTGCCGGCGGATCGGCGCTGAGGCTCGGCGCCGCCGTACACGACGAAGCCACGCACCTTGCGCCGCAGCCTCGATGATGCGACGAGCACGGCTCCGTCGGGATGCTCGGCCAGAAACGCCCGCGGGTCCCGGCGCGCGAAGTCCTACACGTCGGGCGCTTCGAGGGAGGCATAGGACTTGTCGGGGAAAACGGCAAGGCAGAGCGTGGTCTTGCCCGACTGCCGCGGTCCGGTGACCGTGACGACAGGGAACTTCCGGGCGAGGGCGCGGAGCCGAGTTTCGAGGACTCGTCGAACCATGGGGCGAGCCTTGCGTCCGATGGGCCGATTGTCAATCAGATCCCCAATCAGCACCACCGCCTCACCGGGAACAGCAGCGTCATGGTGCTCCCGCCTCCGGGCACGCTCGCCACGCGGAGTCCCCCTCGATGGGCGAGCACGGTGCCCATCACCGCCGCGAGCCCCAGCCCCCGCCCCAGGAACTTGGTCGTGAAGAAGGGGTCGAAGATGCAAGCGAGGGTCTCAGCGTCCATGCCCGGCCCCGTGTCCGCCACCGACACCGCGACATACTCCCCGGCCGCCGGAACCGCCTGCGGGACATAGCCGTCGGCTTCGCGGTGGGGATCGACGCGCTCCAGGGCGGCGGAGACCATGATCCGATGCGTCCCGCCGGGGACCCGGGACAGGGCCTCCTGCACGGCCTCGACGGCATTGGCCAGGACGCTCGCCATCGCCTCCCGCACCTGGAGCCCGTCCGCCAGGACCGGAGGCAGGCCGGCGGGCAGGTCTAGGCTGAGCTCCATCCCGGAGGGAAGCCCGGGCGCCACCGCCTCGGCCTCGCCCCGGACCAGGCCGGCGAGACTCACCTCCCTCAGGTCAAGTATCGCCTTGCCCGCGTAGGCGAGGAGCCGCCGGGCGATCCGGGCGGCCCGCTCGGATGTGGCCACGATCCGGTCCAGGCTCGGGCGGACCGGGTGCGCCGGGTCCAGCCTGCTCAGGGCCAGGGAGGCAGACCCCAGGATTCCGGTGAGCAGATTGTTGAAGTTGTGGGCCACGCCCGCCGCCACGCGACCGACCGTCTCCGCGTGGCGCCTCTCGTGCAGCTCCCGCTGCAGCCGGCGGGCCTCCGTCACGTCCTGCTTGATGGCGACGAAGTGGGTGATGGGCCCCCCGGTGTCTCCGACGGGCGTGATCGTCTGCTCCTCGACGTACTCGCTGCCGTCCTTGCGCCGATTGATGAGCTCCCCGTGCCACACCCTGCCGGCCGTGATGGTCTCCCACAGCCCGCGATAGAAGGCCGGGTCCTGCCGGCCCGACTTCAGCAGCCTCGGGTTCCGGCCGACGGCCTTCTCGGCCTGGTAGCCGGTCATCCGCGTGAAGGAGGGGTTCACCCAGACGATCGTGCCGGCCGTGTCGGTGATGATGATCCCGTTGGCGGCCGACTCCAGCGCCGAGGCCTGGAGCCGCAGCCACTCCTCGGCCCGGACGGCGCCGGCGACCTCGCTCACCTCGACCCCCCGGCCGCCGGGGCATCGTCCAGGGTCTCCCTCACCTTTCGTGCCAGGGCCTCCGGCGTGAACGGCTTCTGCAAGAACGCCATGTCCGGCTCGACCATGCCGCGCTGGCCCAGCGCATCGCCCGTGTAGCCCGACATGTAGAGCACCCGGATTCCCGGGCGCAGCGAGGCCACCTGCGCGGCCAGCGCGGGGCCGCTCATCCCGGGCATGATCACGTCCGTCAGCAGCAGGTGGATGGGCCCCCGGTGCTGCGCGGCCAGCCGCCGCGAATCGGCGGTATCGGACGTCTCGATCACCCTGTAGCCGCTCATCTCGAGCATCTCCTGCGCGGTCTGCCGCACCGTCTCGTCGTCCTCCACCAGCAGGATCGTCTCCGACCCGCGTGGCGCGGCCGACCCCGCGGCGGGCGGCCCTGCCGGCTCGCCGCCCTCCTCGACCCGGCGAAGGTAGACGCGCATCGTGGTGCCCCGCCCGGGCGCGCTCTCGACCTTGATCCAGCCCTCGTGCTGGCGGACGATGCCGTACACCGTGGCGAGGCCCAGCCCAGTCCCCTGGCCCGGCCCCTTCGTGGTGAAGAAGGGCTCGAAGATCCTGTCCTGGGTTTCCCCGTCCATTCCCATCCCCCTGTCCCTCACGGCCAGCATCACGTGAGGGCCCGAGGGCGCCCCGGGATTGTCCAGGGCAAAGGCCGCGCCGAGCTCCACGTTGGCGGTCTCCAGGGTGATGGGGCCCCCCTGGGGCATGGCGTCCCGGGCATTGACGACCAGGTTGAGGATCACCTGTTCGACCCGCGTCACGTCCGCCCTCATGCGTCCAACGCCGGGGTCCAGCGCCGGGATCAGCTCCATGTCCTCCCCGATGAGTCGCCTCAGCATAGGGAGCAGCCCCTGGACCACCTGGTTTGGATCGACCACCCTGGGCGCGAGGGTCTGCCTCCGGCTGAAGGCGAGGAGCTGGCGGGTCATGGCGGCCGCCCGCTCTGCGGTCTGCCTGATAAGCGTGAGGTCCCGACCGGCCGGGCCGTCCTCGCCGACCTTGTGGAGCGCCAGCTCGGCGCGCCCCGTGATGACGGTGAGCAGGTTGTTGAAGTCATGGGCGATCCCGCCGGCAAGCTGCCCCACCGCCTCCATCTTCTGCGACTGGCGAAGCTGGGCCTCCATTCGCCTGGGCTCGGTCAAGTCCGTGATCATCCCGATCGCGCCGATCACCTCGCCGCTCGCGTTGCGGATCAGCCCCTGGGACACGCTGACCGTGACGGGCGCGCCGTCCTTCCTCTGCCGGCGCACCTCCACGCCGGTCAGGGCCTGGCCCGCGAGCATCCGGCGGCGCAGCTCGGCGAACTCGGCCCGTCCCTCCGGGGGAATCGTGGGCAGCGGTGTGCCGAGGACCTCCTGCTCGGTCCAGCCGAAGAGCCGCTCCGCCGCCGGGTTCCAGAGACTCACCAGGCCGTCGTTGCCGAGGATGATGATGGCCACGGGGGAGGCCTGGACGAGCGCCTGGAGCTTCTGTGTCGTGTCTCTCAGGATCTCTTGCTGCCTGCGGCTCTCCTGCGCAGCGCGCCTCTCCGCCAGCGCGCGCTCCACGGCGGGACCGAGGCGCGCGAGCCTGTCCTTGCGCAGGTAGTCCGAGGCTCCGCTCTTCAGGCACAGGACGGCGGCCTCGTCGCTGAGGGTCCCGGTGACGATGATGAACGGGATGTCGAGCCCCCGGTCCTGCATGAGGGCGAGGGCCCGCAGGGCGTCGAAGGCCGGCAATGTGTAGTCGGCCAGGATCACATCCCAGCCCGCCCCGAGGCGGGCGAGGTAGTCCTCCTCGGTGTCCACGCGCTCCCAGGCAGGCTCGAAGGCGTGCCGGCGCAGCTCCTCCAGCATCAGCCCCGCATCGGCCGACACGTCCTCCAGGATCAGCACGCGGAGCGCGGTGGTCTCAGCGATCATCGTCCAGGGTCTCCCTCACCTTTCGTCCCAGGATGTCCGGCGTGAACGGCTTCTGGAGCAGCGCCGCGCCCGGCTCGACGTCGCCGTGCCGGCCCAGCGCCTCCCCCGTGTAGCCCGACATGTACAGCACCCGGATGCCGGGGCGCAGCATCGCGATTCTCCCGGTCAGCTCGGGGCCGCTCATGTGGGGCATGACGACGTCTGTCAGCAGGAGATGGATCGGGCCTGCGTGGCGCTCGGCGATACGGAGCGCGTCGGCCGGGTCCCGGGCCTCGAGCACCTGGTAGCCCGAGGCCTGGAGGATCTCAAGGGCGATCCGCCTCACGGGCTCCTCGTCCTCCACCAGCAGGAGCGTCTCCGAGCCCCCGGGGTCACGGCCTGGCGCTGCGGCCCTGTCGCCTGACTCAACGGGCTCCTCGACCTTCGGGAGGTAGACGCGGAAGGTCGTGCCCTCGCCCGGCGCGCTCTCGACCGTGATCGTGCCGTCGTGCTGCTTGACGATGCCGTAGGCCGTGGCGAGGCCGAGTCCCGTCCCCTTCCCCTTCTCCTTCGTGGTGAAGAAGGGCTCGAAGATCCGGCTCCGGGTCTCACGGTCCATCCCCACCCCGTTGTCGCTCACCGCCAGCAGGACGCATGGCGCCGCGGCGCCATCGTCCGGATCCGCGTTGGTGGTCGTGATCGCCAGCACCCCGCCGCGGGGCATGGCATCCCGCGCGTTGACGGCCAGGTTGAGGATCACCTGCTCGAGCTGGTTCGCATCCGCCCTGACGCGCCCGGCGCCCGGGTCCAGCGCGGTGACCAGCTCGATGTCCTCCCCGATGAGCCGCCTCAGCAGTGACAGCAGCCCGCTCACCACGGCATTGGGGTCGAGCACCTGCAGCTCGAGCGCCTGGCGGCGGCTGAAGGCCAGGAGCTGCTTCGTGAGCGCGGCGGCGCGCTCGGCGGTCTTCCGGACCAGCTCGAGGTCGCGCCGCGCCGCCTCCGGGTCCCCGAGCCGCTGGAGCGCGATCTCCGTACGACCCGTGATGACGGTCAGGAGGTTGTTGAAGTCATGCGCGATCCCGCCCGCCAGCCGCCCCACGGCCTCCATCTTCTGGGCCTGGCGCAGGTCGGCCTCCAGCCGCTTCGCCGCCAGCGCGCGCTCGACGGCGGGGCCGAGACGCCCGAGCCTGTCCTTGCTCAGGTAGTCGGCCGCGCCGGACTGCAGGCACTTCACGGCGGTCTCCTCGCCGAGCGACCCGCTCACGAGGATGAACGGGATGTCGAGCCCGCGGTTGCGCATGAGGACGAGAGCGGCCATCCCATCGAAGCCCGGCAGGTAGTAGTCGGCGAGGATGACGTCCCAGCCCTCGCCCAGGCGGGCCACGTATCCCGCCTCGGTGTCCACGCGCGCCCAGTCGGGCTCGAACCCGTGGCGGCGCAGTTCCTCCACCATGAGCTCGGCATCGGCCGGGCTGTCCTCGAGGATGAGCACCCTGAGCGCCGTCATGATCGGCTGACTTCCGGCGGCTGGTTGAGGAGCACCCAGTAGAGCCCCAGCGTCCGCACCGCCTCGGTGAACTGGGGGAAGTCCACCGGCTTGACGATGTACGAGTTGACGCCGAGCCGGTAGCTCTCGACGATGTCCCGCTCCTCCCGCGAGGAGGTGAGCACCACCACCGGGATGAGCCGCGTCCTCGGATCGGTCTTGACGCGCCGGAGCACCTCGAGCCCGTCCACCTTGGGGAGCTTGAGGTCCAGCAGGATGACCTTCGGTTGGTTCGGCTGCCCGGCGGGGTCCGTGGGGAAGAGGAAGTCCAGCGCCTCGGCCCCGTCCCGCGCGACGTGGATGCGGTTGGCCAGCCTGTGGTTCCGCAGGGCCTCGAGCGTCAGCTCGGCGTCATAGGGATTGTCCTCGACCAGCAGGATCTCGACGCTGTGCTCAACCATCATGGGAACTCCCTCTCTCGAGCGTGAAGTGGAATGTGGCACCCCGGTCCACCTCGGCCTCGGCCCAGACGCGCCCGCCGTGGCGATGGACGATGCGCTGGACGATCGCGAGCCCCACGCCCGTGCCCTCGAACTCGTCGGCCCGGTGCAGTCGCTGGAAGACGCCGAAGAGCTTGTGGGCGTAGCGCATGTCGAAGCCGGCGCCATTGTCCCTGACGAAGTAGGCCCGCTCGCCGCAGACCTCCCGGGAACCCACCTCTACCTCGGCAACCTCTCGCCGGCGGGTGAACTTGAAGGCGTTCTCGATCAGGTTCGTGAAGACCTGCCTGAGCAGCGCCGGATCGGCCTGGCACGGGGGGAGATCGCCGACCGAGACCTTGACCTGCCTGTCCTTGCGCTCTCCGGCCAGGTGGTCGAGAACCTGACGGACCATGTCGGCGGTGGCCACGATCCGGGTCTCCAGCGGCTGGCGCCCCAGCCGGGAGAACCGCAGCAGGTCGTCCACCAGGCGCCCCATCTGCACGGCGTTGTCGCGGACCATGTGGAGGTAGCGCTGGGCCTCCTGGGGCATCCCGGCGGCATGGCGCTCGAGCAGGATGCGGGAGAACCCGTCCAGCGCCCTGAGCGGCGCCCGCAGGTCATGGGACACCGAGTAGGAGAAGGCCTCCAGCTCGCGGTTCGACTCGGCGAGGCGCGCGGCGGAGGCTTCCGTCTCCTTGAAGAGGCGGGAGCGCTCGATGGCCAGCGCCGTCTGGTCCGCCAGGAGCCGGAGCGCCACCTGCTCCCGGGCGCTGAAGGAGTCGCGAGCGGCCTTGTGCACCGTGAGCACGCCGAGGCTGCGCTCCCCCACCGCCAGCGGCACCGTCACCATGGCCCCGATGCCTTCCTGCAGCAGCGCCGCCTGCAGCGGCAGTTCCGGGTGAAGCCCGATGTCCTCGACGGCCACCGTCCGGCGCTCGGCAAGGACCCGGCCGGCCACCGAGGAGCCGGAGATGTCCACGGCACCCTGCCTCAGATACTCGTCGCTGAGCCGCTGCGCCGCCGCCATCTCGAGTCGCCCCTCGGGGGTGAGGAGGCGAAGCGCAGCCGAGCGGCCGTCCACGAGGCGAGTCGCCGACTCCACCACCGTGGACAGGACGCGCTCCATCTCGAGCGAGGAGGCCACGGCCATCCCCGCCCTGACGAGAGCATCCAGGATGCGAGCCTGATCCTCGAGCCCGAGATTGGCCGTCCTGAGGTCGGCGGCCGCTTCGCGAAGCTGCCTCTCGCGGTCTGACAGGGCGGCGGCCATGGTGTTGAACTCCCGGGCCAGGAGCCCCAGCTCGTCGCTTGACCCCTCGGCCAGCCGCGCGCCGAGCTCGCCGCGTCCGAAGCTGACCGCCGCCGCCGTGAGCCGCCGTACCGGCCGCGTGATGGCCCGTCCCAGCCCGAGGGCCACGGCCAGGGCCGCGACCAGCACGCCGCCGCCGAAGAGGAAGAGCGTCCGGCGCAGCGCGACCACCGGCATCAGTGCCTCGGCCTGGTCCATCTTGGCCACCAGGCAGAGCTGGCGCTCGGGGATCCACCGGTACGCGGCAAGCACCGGGACGCCCCGGTAGTCGTCGGCCATCACGCTGCCGCTCTCTCCCCCCAGGCAGCGGTTCACATGCGGCGTCCGGATGCCGCGCCGGAGCACTGCGGGGTCCTGCAGGAGACGCGGCTGGGTGACGAACTGGTTCTCCCGGTTCACCAGGAAGGCGTCGTCGGTGCGCTG
>MGBV01000039.1:24776-37269 GCA_001788415.1 Candidatus Rokubacteria bacterium GWC2_70_16
CCGAGCTCGCCCAGGTTCAGCCGGGCGGCGGCCACCGCCATGACCCGCCCGTCGGGCGCCCTGAGCGGTGTCGCCACCGTCATGGCGACACCGCGGAGACGGAGCGAGTGATAGGGCCCCTGGACATGGGGACCGCCCAGTCCCTGGACGAAGTAGGGGCGGTTCTTCCTGTACGTGCCCTCCTCGTCCGGGTCCGTCGCCGCGACGACCCGGCCCGCCTCAGGCTCCATCACCAGCAGCGAGATGAAGTGGTCGCTGGCTCTGATGCGGGCGCTGAGATGGGTCACCACGCGGTCGTAGTCCTCCCGGGCCGCCCGCCCTTGCCCCAGCACGGCCCTCATGTCGGCCGCGAGGCGGGGGCCGCCGGCCAGGACTCGCAGGTCCGCGATCCTGTCGGCCACCCAGGCATTGAGCGCGCTCTCCTTCTCGAGGGCCGTGGAGACGAGATCGGCCATGGTGGCGGCTTGCAGCGCCTGGCTCCCGCGGGCGGACGAGTACCAGATCACGGCAGCCAGCAGCACGGTCGCGAAGAGCCCGAAGACGAGGCTCAGCTTGAGCGTGATGCCCGGACGCCACCTCATCACCGGCCGGGTCCCTTAGCCCCGCCGCGCCCGGATATGCCGTCCAGGAACTGGAGCGTGTAGGCCTGACTCGCGTCCAGCGGCGGCTTCAGGACGCCTTCACGGCGCAGCATCCGCTCCATTGCTGTCCAGTCCTCGGGCCTCATCCAGCCGATGGAGTCCTCGCCCGTGTTCACCAGCGGAATGCTCGCCACCATCCTGGCCGTCTCGAGATCGGCGTCCGCGTCCGGCCTGTACCGGCAGACCAGGGCGGCGACCCTGTGAGGGTTCTCCACGGCGAAGCGCCAGCCGTCGAGCGTGGCGCGCACGACGCGGGCCACGAGGTCGGGGTCCCTGGCGATCAGCTCGTCGGTGGTGAAGAGGGTGTCGGCGTACAGCTGGACGCCATAGTCATCCGGGAAGATGCGGTTGAGCCTGTGGCCGGCGCGCTCGAGGGTCAGGGCGAAACCGGTGATGTACACGCCCCAGATCGGGGCCTTGCCTGAGCGGAACTCCGCGAGGTCGGAGGGCAGCACCACCTCGCGGTACTGGTCGGGGCGGACCCCCACGCGGGCCATCATCGCCCGGAGGCTCGGCACGAGGTTCGGCGTCACCCTGATGGTCTTGCCGGCGAAGTCCTGGGGCCTCTTGATGCCGGAGTCGGCCTCGGCCACGAAGACGATCGGGCTCCGCCGGAAAATGGTCGCGACGGCACGAACCGGCTTGCCCTCGGCTCGAGCCAGGAGCAACTCGTCGGCGCCGGCGACTCCCAGCTGGGCCGTGCCGCCCAGCACCGAGGCGATCCGGTCCACGGTGGGCCCGCCAGGCAAGAGGGTCACCGCGAGCCCCTCGGCGGCGTAGTACCCGTTCTGGTCGGCTGCGAAGAACCCTGCCGCCTGGGCATCCTGCAGCCACGTCATCTGGATGGACACCGGCCGCAGCGCGCGGGGCGGCGGGCCGGTCCGCTCGCAGCCGAGGAGGAGGGATGCGAGGAGCAGGCCGACCGTGACCCGCCCAATCGCCTCGCGCATCCGCGATGTCCTCATCGCCGTCTCGCTCACAGCGCCGCTCCGGCGGCCTCGCTGGAGGGCGGGAAGAGCGCGCGGACCACCGAGGACAGCTCCCTGCCGACCTCCCCCTTGGTCACGAACCCGTCGGCACCCACGCCTCGGGATGCCTCCTGGTACTCGGGCGCGTCGCTGACGGTGACGATGACGACGCGGGGGGCGCGCGCCCTCGCCTTGATGACCACCGTCGCCGCCAGCCCGTTCATCCCGGGCATGGCGATATCCATGAGGATCAGGTCCGGGGCGAGGTAGCCCGCCAGGGCGATGGCCTCCTCGCCCGAGTGGGCCCGCCCCACGACCTCGACGCGCTCCTCCTCATCGAGGAGGCGGCCGAGGGCGTCCAGGAACGCGGGGTTGTCGTCCACGAGCAGCACGCGGATCCTGGACGGCACGCCCGGCTGCACATCGTCCATGACATCCCGAGGGGTCGCGTTCATGGACCCAGGCTACGCGGGGGCGTCGGGCGCGCCTATCGGGGCGAACCCTTGATCTTCAGGGGAAAAGCAGGGAGAGCCCCGGCGCGGAGACCTGAGACCGGGGGAGAGAAGGACCTGAGAAGGGCCGGGGGAAGGACCTGAGAGGCCCGGGCGCACGTCGCCCGGGCGGCTCGGAGTGCTCAGCGCATCACGATCGCGTCGGGGAGCCCCTCGAAGTCGGAGTCGGCGGTCACCAGTCTGGCACCGTGGCGCCTGGCCGTGGCGTACACGAGGGAATCGGCCATGGCGAGGCCCCGCTCGAGCGAGATGTCGGCCGCCTCGAGCGCCAGGGAGGCGTCAACGGGGACGATCGTGGCGCGACACAGGGCCGAGACGGCCTCGAGCGCCCGCTCTTCCGACACGTCACGGCGAATCACCTTGTAGACCTCGTAGATCTCGATGGCAGACACCAGCAACGGCTCCCGACCCTCGAGGTAGGCGGCGAAACGGCCCGCGAGCGGTCGGTTGGCGAGATACTCGATCCAGCCGCTCGAATCGACCAGGATCAGAGGCGGTCCTTCTTCTCGCGGAGGCCCGCCGGGGTCACGCCCCTGGCCAGCCCGCGGAACGCCCGGACCGGTCGCTCGGGGACCAGGAAGAGGACCCCACCCTTCTCCAGGACCGTGAGCTTCATCCCCGGGCGAAGGCCGAGGTGTTCCCGCGCCCGCCGGGGGATGACCAGCTGGAACTTGCTGGACAGGGTCACTGATTCCATGTGGGTGCCTCCATCGTCTTACGGGAATTGTGTCGATGACAGATCGGTAAGTCAAGCCTCTCGGGGCGTGGGGGACAGGG
Source organism: Candidatus Rokubacteria bacterium GWC2_70_16 (assembly GCA_001788415.1). Classification (GTDB taxonomy): domain Bacteria; phylum Methylomirabilota; class Methylomirabilia; order Rokubacteriales; family CSP1-6; genus UBA12499. The sequence continues at coordinate 27,675 of MGBV01000039.1, forward strand.
TCGGGGGCCCGGGAGGCCCCCGGACGGGGGGCTCAGCGGTCGGGCGTCACCAGCCCGGTGCGGATCGCGTAGCGCACGAGCCCCGCCACGTCGTGGATGTCCAGACGCTCCATGAGCTGCATCCGGTGCGTCTCCACGGTCTTGACGCTGAGCCCGAGCTTCGAGGCCACCCCCTTGGTCGTATGACCCTCGGCGATGAGCTGGAGGATCTCGCGCCCGAGCCAATGATATGGCAAGAAGGCCTCTGGACCTTGGCGCCCGACCCCGAAGAGGTCAAGGCACGTCGAGCCGCCCCACGGTGGTAGAGTAATTCGCAGCCTGACCTTCGGAGTCCTTGTAGTCGGGGGACGGTCCCATTCATCGAGGAACCAAACGTGTACCAGATCACACTTGAGATCCAGAAGCTGGAGGAGGGGCCCCACCTCGGGACGAGCCCCGAGTTGCCCGCGCTGCTCGTTCAGGGCGCGAGCCCGGAAGAGGTCGTGGAGCTCGCGCCGGACATCGCCCGTGAGCTGATCGAAGTGATCCTCGAAACCGGGGAGGCGCTACCCCCGGGTTTGCGCCCGCTGGCAAGCCCGACCTGCGTCCCGCTCGTCGTTCCTGCGTGACCTAAGCCGACCACCCCCAGCAGAAAACAGAGCGAGGAAAGGCCCCGGTTCGCCCTGACGCCGCGGTCGGTCTCGGTTCTCTCGGCGAGCTCGTCCAGCGCCACGCGCAGCCGCGCGACCACGGCGGCCGGGGCGCCGTCGGCTTCGTCCTCTCGCGCATAGCGCGCCGCTCTCGCCGCCAGATAGGCACGGCCCGACGCGCCCTCGGTCTCCGGACGAGGGGGGGAAATCCCTTTTGACTACAGCCTGTGCCTCGGATTAGGATGAAAACGGCTCATTCCAAGGGGGGCTGAGATGTCAAGAACCATTGCTGTTCCCGAGTCCTTGCTGAAGAAGCTCTCGCGGGCCACCCGCGCCTTCCAGCAGCTTGAAGATGAGATGGAGGACTTCCTGCTGCTCAGCAATCCCGAATTCCTTGCCAAGATGCGAAGCGCTCGCGCCAGCCACCTTTCGGGGAAAACGCGGCCTCTCAGAGATCTGAAGAAGGATCTGTGTATCAAATAGCGACGACCCCTGAGTTTGATGCCGATCTCAAGAAGCTGGAAGGTGACATCGCCAGGAGAATCGTCAAGAAGCTCGACTGGCTCAGCCATCATCCCGAGGCCCTGAGATTCCCCTTAAGAACCCACCCAAAGACCTCAAGGGGATCCAGAAATACCGGATCGGCGACTATCGCGTCCTCCTGTGGGTTGACCACAAAGAGAGACAGATCACCCTCTACGGCGTCGAACACCGCAGATCGGTCTACGATGACATCTGAGCAACCTGGCGCCCGCTTCCTCCGGCGCCCCGTCGGACACGACCGCTCGCTCCTGGAACTCCTCGATTCCCGCTAGCCGCATCGGGGCCGGACGACGCCTACTGGATCATCTCGCCGGCGCGCAGCAGGCGGGACTGCGGGATCGTCAAACGGCGCACCACCAGCAGGACGCGGATCCCGGGGGCTCAGGCCTCGGGCGTCACCAGGCCGATGCGGATCGCGTAGCGCACGAGCCCCGCCACGTCGTGGATGTCCAGACGCTCCATGAGCTGCATCCGATGCGTCTCCACGGTCTTGACGCTGAGCCCGAGCTTCGAGGCCACCCCCTTGGTCGTGTGGCCCTCGGCGATGAGCTGGAGGATCTCCCTCTGGCGCGGGGTGAGCGGGTCCGGGGACGACGCCGCGGCGCCGGTGCGCCGGAGATAGTCGTCCACCACGTGCCTGGACATGGACGGGGAGAGATAGGTCTCGCCGCGCGCGGCGGCCCGCACCGCCAGCTCCAGCTCGGCCGGGCCCGCGCCCTTGAGGAGATAGCCCGCGGCGCCCGCGCGGAGGGCCTGCAGCACGTACTCCTCGCTGGCGTGCATGGAAAGGATGATGACGCGGACCTCGGGCAGCTCCCGCGCCAGGCGCGCCGCGGCCTCGAGGCCGTTGAGCCCCGGCATGGCGATGTCCATCAGGAGGACATGGGGCCGGTGGGTGGCCGCCAGCGCCAGCGCCTCGCGCCCGTCGCTGGCCTCCGCCACCACCTCGATCCCGTCGAGGTTGCCCAGAAGCGCGCGGATGCCGGCCCGGACGAGGGCGTGATCGTCGGCCAGGAGAACCCGGATCGTCTTCAGGACCCTGTCCCCCCGTCGGAATGCCCTGTGCTGCCGGACGGGGGGCCCAGCGGAATGCGGGCCCTGACCTCGGTCCCCTGCCCCGGCGCCGACTCGATGTCCAGCGTCCCGCCCAGCAGTAGCACGCGTTCCTCCATCCCCAGGAGCCCCAGGCTCTCGCCCAGGGTGGCGCGGGAGCGCGCCGCCTCCACGTCGAAGCCGGCCCCGTCGTCCCGCACCACGAGCGCGATCTCCCCCTCGCGGCCCTTGACCTCCACGCTCACGCTCCGCGCTCCGGCATGCCTCACGGCATTCGTCATGGCCTCCTGGACCACGCGGAAGCAGGCCGTCTCGATGTCGGGCCCGGGACGCGTCTCCCCCAGGTCCGCCGCCACCGTCGCCGCGAGGCCTGAACGCTCGGCCTGCCGCGTCACGTACCACCTGAGCGCGGATGCGAGTCCCAGGTCATCGAGGAGCGACGGCCTGAGATCCAGCGACAGGTCCCGCACCTGCGAGAGCGCCCTGTCCACCAGCCCCATCGCCTCGTCGAGGCGGCCGCCCAGGCCGGCGCTGGCCCCGGGCCCGGGGAGCGCCTGGAGGGTGAGCTTGACCGCCGTCAGCGCCTGCCCCAGCTCGTCGTGGAGCTCGCGGGCCAGCCTCCGGCGCTCCGCCTCCTGCGCGCCCATGAGCTGTCGAGACAGCGCGCGCAGCCGCTCCCCCGTCTCCTGGAGCTGCCGGTACAGCCGCGCATTGGTGATCGCGATGGCCGCGTGGTCGGCCAGGCGCAAGAGGATCGCCTCGTCCCCGTCGGTGAAGGGACGGGGGGACCGGTTGAAGATCATCAGCACCGCGTCCGTGCGATCGGCGATCACGATCGGAACGCCGAGCCCCGCCACCGTGCCCTCCTCGACGGCGACTGCGAGGTAGTCCTTGGTGAGCCTCGGGTCCTCCGCGTAGTTCTCCGTCCGGCAGGGCCGCCCCGTGGCCAGGACCCGCCCCCCGAGCCCCTTGCCTGGCTCGATGCTGAAGCCTTCCCACCCACGCGGGCGCGGTCCCACCCAGTATCGGACGCGGGCCGCTTCCTCGCCCGCTTCTCGCACCGCGATCCGGGCCAGGTCACTCCGGCACAGGTCCCTCGCGCCCTCGGTCACCCGCTCAAGGATAGTGTCCAGCTCCAGGGAGGTGCCCATCGCGATGACCACCCCGGCCAGCGTCTCCGCCTCCCGCCGCCGGCGCTCCTGCTCCTCGAAGAGCCGGGCATTCGCCACCGCCAGCGCCGCCTGGTCGGCGAAGGCCTGGAGCAGCTCCCAGCGCGGGTCGACCGATTCCATCCTCTCCCCGAAGCCCATGGCCAGGGTCCCCACGACCGCCTCGCGGACCCGGAGCGGAACAGCCAGGACCGACCGCAGGCCCTTCTCGAGATAGGCGTCGTGGAGGGCGGCCGGCGCGAGCACCCTCGGGTCGGTGGTGATGTCCTCGACAAAGACCAGCCGGCGCTCCCGGGCCGCGCGCCCGGCCATCCCCTCGCCGGGCGCCAGCGCGTGCCCAACCGGGAAGTCCACACCGGCCGACGCCACGATCTCCAGCGACCCATCGGTGCGGGCGACCCGGAGGCCGGCCAGCCGGGGCCCGTAGAGAGCCATCACGCCGCCGATGACCCGCCGGCCGACCTCGGATAGCGACAGGTCCTCGGCCGCACTTCGCGCCAGCTCAGCAAGGCTCCAGGCCTCGCGCCGGCGCCGCTCGGTCTCGGCGAGGAGGCGCGCGTTCCTGAGCGCCAGCCCTGCCTCTCCGGCGAAGGCCGAGAGGACCTGGATCTCGCCTTCGGTGAAGCGCCGTCCCGTGCTGGCCCCGAGCGCCAGGGTCCCGAGCACCTCGCCCTCGGCGATGAGAGGCACGCTCGCCCACGCCCGGCAGTTGTCGGACAGGAGCAGGTCCGGCATCCACCCCGGCAGCGAGAACCGATGGTCGAGGAGGAGGTCGGCCGACCACATGGCTTGGCCCTCCACGGCGACCGCGCCCGAGAGCGCCTCCCCGACGGCCAGCGTCTTGCCGATCCACTGTGCGGGGTCCCCGTCGCCGGAGCCGGCCACGCAAGTCAGGAGGCCCGAGGATGGATCGCGGAGATAGAGGATCGACCGCCGGAACCCCGCCGTCTCGACCAGCCTGGCGGTCACGAGCTTGCTCGCCTCCGTGAAGTCGGCCATGCCCGCCAGCTCCCGCCCCACCTCGGCCAGGCCTCGCGCCGTCTCCTCCAGCCGCTTCCGCTCGCTGATGTCCCGATTGACGGCCAGCACGGTGGGGCGCCCGTCCAGCTGGAACAGGTGGGAGGTGATCTCGGCGGGGATCCGCCTGCCGTCCTTCGCGAGGAGCGTCCTCTGGAACGTGGCGCGCCTCTCGCTCAGGATTTGCCTCGAGAGCTCCGCGCGGGTGCTGGCAGCCTCGGGGACCTCGACGTCCAGGGGCGTCAGGCGCAGCAGCTCCTCGCGCGAGTAGCCGAGCATGGCACACCCGCTCTCGTTCACCTCGATGAACCGCCCCGGCACCCCCTCGGCGGTCAGGTGAAAGACGAACATCCCGTCCGTCGCGCCCTGGAACAGCAGCCGGTACCGCTCCTCGCTCTGCCGCAGCGTCGCCTCCGCCCGCTTGCGCTCGGTGATGTCCTGCACCGTGCCGGCCATGAAGGCGGGCCGGTTCCCGGTGTCATATATCAAGTCGCCGCGACCGTTGAGGAAGCGGACAGACCCGTCGGGCAGAATCGCCCGAAACTCTAACTCGTCGGGTGCTCGCCCCGCCCCGCAGGCCTCGATCCATCCCTGCATCGCTGGACGATCCTCAGGATGAAGTAGACTGACAAGCGACTCGATGGTCGGTGTGAACGTCTCCGGTGAGACGCCGTAGATGCGATATGTCTCGTCTGTCCATTTGATCGGGCCCGTCAGATCCCAGCCCCAACCGCCGACATGGGCGATACGTTGTGATTCAGAGAGAAGATGCTCTTTCTCGCGCAATTCCCCTTCCGCCGCCCTGCGCGCGGTGGTTTCCACCACGGCGCCGCGCATCCGCAGCGGCTGGCCGTCGGTGTCGAAGGTGAATTCGCCGCGGGCCTGCACCCAATGCACGCTGCCGTCGGGCCAGACGACGCGGAACTCGCGCGCAAACGGCTCGCGGGCGGCAATGCAGCGGGCGACCTCCGCGTTGATGCCCGGCAGGTCGTCGGGATGCAACCGCTGCGAGAACGCCTCATACGTGCCGCCAAATTCGCCGGCCTTGAAACCCCAGAGTTCTTCATGCCAGTGCGACCACGTGATGTGGTCATGCGGCACGTCCGAGTCGAACGTGCCCATGTGCGCGGCATCGAGCGCCAGGCGAAGCCGCGCCTCGCTTTCGCGCAGCGCCTCCTCCGCCCGCTTGCGCTCCGTGATGTCGATATTGACGCCGACCATTCGGACTGGCCGGTGGTCGGGGTCATAGAACACACGGCCTCTCGCTTCGATCCAGCGCACCTCGCCATTGTCGCGTCGCCGAATACGGAATGCGTTCGAGACAGCCGCGCCTTCCTCGATGACGCGCTGGATATCCGCGCGCGCCTGCTGACGATCTTCAGCGACCAGGCACGCTTCCCACTCCGCCATGGGCTTGCCGCTCAGCTCGCCGGGTGGCATGCCGTAGATCGCCTCGAACTCGGGCGAGCACACGCCCACGCCGGTCGTGAGATCGAGCTCGTAGGTTCCGGCCTGGCTGGCCCGAAGCGCCATGTGAAGCTGGGTCAACCTCTTGTCTGCGGCGTCTCGTGCGTCCGCGAGCGCTTCTTCCGCCCGCTTGCGCTCAGTGATGTCCACCACGCTGCCTTGGAAGAGCACGATGGCGCCGGCCGCATCGCGCGTCGCGTTCACGCTGGCGGTCACCCAGATCGGCGAGCCGTCCGCTCTCCGCATCTGGATCTCCTGGGGCGGAAGATCCTCGCCGGCGTACAGGCGCCTGGCCAGGGCGACGGCCCGCTCCCTGCCGGACGGGGTGTCGGCCCAGAGATCCATCACCGGCCGGCCGATCAGGTTCTCAGCCGAGCCGGCCCCGAGCAGCGCGACCATTGCCCGGTTGCACTGGGTGATCCGGCCGTCGCCAGCCGTCGCCAGGTAGCCGCTCGGTGCGCTCTCGTACAGCTCCCTGTAGCGCTCCTCCGATGCGGCCAGCTCGCCACGGGACCGTTGCACGTCGTCGGCCATCTGGTTGAACGCCAGCCCGAGCCTGCCAACCTCATCGTCACCATCCACCTGGACCCGGTGACCCAGGTCGCCGCTCCCCACCTCTTCGGCGGCGCGCATCAGCCGGTTCAAGGGCCTGGTGATCCTGGCCGAGAGCCAGAGGGCCATGCCGAGAACTCCCAGTGACAGGAGCGACACGGCGCCCGCGATCGTCCAGACAACCCGCGTCCGGGCGGCCTTCTCGGCGCTCAAGGGCTTGGCGATCTCGAGGCTCCCCACGGCGGCGCCGCTGTCGCGCCCTCGAAGGGCGGCGTAGATCGCGCGGTACTCCTCGCCGCCGACCCGGATCTCCACCGGAGGGGTCTCGCCGGGCGCCCCGGCCGCGGCGAGAGCCGCCGGATGAAGCGCGGGGCTGCCGGGCAGCGTGCTGACATGGCGGTCGCCATCCAGGATGAAGGACACGTCGAGGCCGATGGTCTTCTTCAGGTCGGCGACGAAAGGCTGGTCCAGCGCGAAGCCCGCGATCGCGGCGCCCATCACCCGGTACGGGGGCCCGCGCTCGAATACCGGCGCCCCGCCCGAGACTCCCAGGCGAATGACCGGCGCGCGCCTGATGGTGGCCAGGGCCAGGCCATGCAGCGCCCCACGGACCGTAACAAACTCGCTGGCGTCGTCCCCGTACTCGGCCGGCGCATGCGGCCTGGCGAGCGCGATGCCCGTGACATCGGTGATCAGGACGAAGTCGAGGCCATGCTCCTGCTGAAACCGCCGCCCGAGTCGCACGAGGGCCTCCCGGTCGCGCGCGATGATCGCTGCCATCACGTCGTCCCGCTTCGCGAGGACCTCGGCATGCCCCAGCGCGGCCTCCTGGCGCAGGTCGAGGATGGCCTGCACGGTGCGCCGGGCGGCAGCCAGATCCCGCGTGGTGGTGTCCTCGGAGAATGCGCCGTACACCCGGACGGCTACCCAGGCGCTGGCTGCCGCGGCCAGCACCACGGCCAGCAGGAGCGCCGCGCTCAGCTTCGCCCTGATGCCCGGCCGCATTGCCACGATCAGTACGCGAGCCCGAGCTTGCGGGCGAAGGCGCCGGTGACGTCATCGTCGGCATCTCTCGCGCGGATGAGCTTCTTCCAGCCGATGGGCGCCAGGACGGCGCGGCCTTCCGGGCTCTCGCCGAGCGCCAGCAGCGTCCTGGCCAGGGCTTCCTTCAGCCCCTGGGCGAGATCGCCCCGCAACCCGAGGAGCACGTCGGGCTGGGGCGGGGTCTCCGCCAGGATGCGCAGCCGGCTCTTGATGCTCCCCGGGAGCGCGTCGGAGGGTCGCATTCCCGTCCCGGCCGCGTCCACCTTCCCGGCCACGACCCCGTTCAGCGAGGCGTCGGTCGTGGGAACCTCGACGAGGGTATAGTCCCGACCGGCGACCAGCCCGTGATCCCGCAGGAAGGCCTCCGGCTGGATCCGGGCGGCGAAGGCGCTGGGGGGGAGCAGGGAGATCTTTCTGCCTCGCAGATCTGCCAGCGCCCTGATCGGGCTGGCGGCGAGCACGACGATCCGACCCATCGCCTTGTCGCCCGGACTGACGAAGGCCTCGTAGCCCCCGTCCCTCCGCGCCGCGAGATAGTGGGGGGGGTTGAAGTAGGCCAGCTCCGGTCGGCTCGCCAGGACTTGCCGGACATACTCCTCGTACAGGCGAGCGGTGGTGATCTTGACGGGGATCCCCATTTCCCGGGTGAGGTACTCGGCGACCGGCGTCCACACATCGTGGAGGTGCGGCACCGCCTGGTAGGGCAGAACCGCGAGGGTCAAGCTCTGGGGCCAGCCGGGCCGGGCCGCGGGCGCACGCCCCTGCGCAACGGCGGAAGTCGAGATGGCGAGGGCGAGCAGCACGCCCAGGCTCACCACCCGGCTCGGCCAGCGAGCTGCGCGGCTGGCTGTGGAGCGGGGGAGCATGCGCCGCCAGTGTACCGCGTGGGCCCGGCCACAGCCACAGCCCCCACGGCCCAGCACTGACGCTTCGCTCGACCGGGCCGGCCCCGGTTTGACCGCCCTTCACCGCCCCACGTATGATGCCGGTATGGATGCCGCCGCCCACCCTGCTCTCGCACGACTGGTGGCCCTCGGCGGGCAGGATCCCGACGTGCTCGCGGTGCTCCTGTTCGGGAGCCGGGCCCGCGGAGAGGCCTCGCCAGAGTCGGATATCGACGTCTGCCTCGTGCTCGCGGGGGAGCCGCGATCCGATCTGGAGCGGGCGCAGAAGCGGCTCGATTACCTGGCGTACTCGGACCTCGACGTGGCCGTCTTCCAGTCGCTGCCCCTCCACATCCGCAGCCGCGTCCTCAAGGAAGGGCAGGTCCTCTTCGCGCGCGACGAGGAGGCCCTGTACGATGTCGCCTTCCGCACGGCGCGGGCCTGGGAGGGCTTCCGCCACATCCACCGCCAGTACCTCGACGAGGTCTCGCGTGGTTGACCGCGACCGGGTCCTCGCCAAGCTGGATGAGCTGGACGGGTACCTGCGCGAGCTGCGCGCCGTCGCCCCGGAACGGTTCGAGGACTACCAGCGAACCGAGAAGCGACGCTCCTGCGAGCGGTTGATCCAGATCTCGCTGGAAGCCGTCATCGACGTGTGCTCGCTCCTCGTCGTCGGCCTTCGCCTGGGCCTGCCCGGGGAAGAGGATGACCTCTTCGAGAAGCTGGCGCGGGAGGGCGCGGTCTCGGGCTCCATGGCCGCCACCCTCAGGCGCATGAAGGGGCTCAGGAACCTGCTGGTCCACGAGTACGGGCGCGTCAACGACGAGATCGTGTTCGAGACGGTGCGCGGCCGCCTCGGGGACTTCGACGCCTTCAAGCGCGAGGTGCTCGCCTTCCTGAGGAAGTAGCGCCGCGGTAGCAGCCGCTACTTCGGGTGGGGCGTGAGGTCGATCAGGTGATAGGCGACCCCTTCAATCTGGAAGTAGAAGCGCCAACTGCCTGTGGCCCGAGCCGAGGCTGGGGTCAGGTCTTGCAATACGATATCCACGCGTGCGCTGACGCCGGCCCCTCGAGGTGGAGCGTGAGAGAGGCGCAGAGGGTGCCGGGGAGACGATCCGGGTTATACTAACAGTATGAAGACAGCCGTGTCTCTTCCAGACGACGTGTTCCGAGCCGCCGAACGGCACGCGCGCCGGGCGCGGAAGTCGCGAAGCCAGCTCTACGCCGAGGCGCTCTC
>MGBV01000040.1:0-5786 GCA_001788415.1 Candidatus Rokubacteria bacterium GWC2_70_16
AGAGTGACGAGGCCCAGGTCGTAGAGCGCCCAACCCCACATCTGGCGGTCTCCGGCATCCCGCGCGATGCGCGCCACCTCGCCGAGCAGGTCCAGGGCGCCCGGGAAGTCGCCGCCACGGGCGATCAGATACGCCCTCTGCCACGTGGCCAGGCCCCAGCCGCGCACGTGGCCCGCCTTGGAGAAGGCGTCGGCCGATCGCTCGAGCCAGTCCAGGGCCTTCGGGAACCCGCCCGGCTCGTTCTGCTCGCACTGGGCCATGCCCACATACGCATAGCCCAGCGCCACCGGGTGCTGGAGCTGTCCCGCCAACGCCGTCGCCCGCCGCATGTACGACCGGGCCAGCCGCCGAAGCTGTAAGGCATCGCACATGATGCCGACCCCCGAGAGCCCGAGGGCGACGCTGGCCTCGAGGCCGTGCCGTTCGGCGTCGTTGAGCCCCAGGAGGGCGTCGAGCATGAAACGTTCCTGATCGCCGAAGTAGTCGATCCACCCCATGGCCTCGTAGATGCGGTCCCGCTCCTTGGCCGCGGGATCCAGCGGCGCCGGACCCGGCCGCCCAGCCGGGCGCGGCCAGAGGCGATGCCATGCCTGAACCGCCAGCTGCTTCGCGATGGCCGCTCGGATGCCCCAGCGCGACGGGGGCAGAGGCGTGGAGCCGAGCAGGGTCAGGGCGCGCTGCAGGTACTCCTCGGCCCGCCCATGCTCTCCGCGGCGAAAGAAGGCCTCCCCCATCTTGCGCTCGAGGGCGGCCCGCTGCAGGGGATCCCAGCGCTTGCCCTGCGACCGGCCGTAGGCCTCGACGGCCTTGCGGTAATGCGCCAGCGCCTCGGCATCGGCGGCGATCCGGCTCGCCTGGTCCCCGGCCGTGACGAGATAGTGCTCGGCCCGCTCCCACACCTCGGCCTCCGCGTAGTGATGCGCGAGCACGCCGCTGAGCTCCTCCAGCCGGTTTGGGTACAGGGCCTCCAGCGCTGTCGCCACCGCCCGGTGCAGCTCCCTGCGCTGCGGCAGGACGATGCTCTCGTCCGCCACCTCCTGGACGAAGGCGTGGATGAAGGCGTATTCCAGCTCGGGCTCGCGGCGGCGCTCCCGGATGAGGTCCGCGCGCGCCAGCACGGCGAGATCACGGCCCAGCCGCTGCTCGTCCCCCACCACGGCCGCGAGCACGCGATGGAGGAACACCGGACCGATCACCGCCGCCAGCTTCAGCGTGCGCTTCGGGCTCTCCTCGAGTCGATCGAGGCGGGCCGTGATCAGCCCCTGGATCGTGTCGGGGATGGCGATGTCCTGGACTGGCCGCGTGAGCCGCCACCCCTGGCCGGGGCCTCGCGCGAGCACCTGCATGTCCACCAGCGAGCGGATGATCTCCTCGAGGAAGAGCGGATTACCGTCGGATCGCTGGATCAGGAGGTCGCCGAAGTCCCGGCCCAGTCTCGCGCCGGCCAAGAGTGCCTCGGCCAGGGCGCCCGTCTCGTCGGGGGGGAGCGGCGCCAGGGCGACCTCGGCGAAGCGGTCGCCGTGCCGCCGGGCGGCGGTGGACAGAAGGCGCGCGGCCGGGGTCTCGGGGTCGGGACGGCTCACCAGGCAGAGCAGCAGCGGCGCGACCTCGGTCTTGGGCAGGAGGTGTTCCAGCAGCTCGATGGACGAGAGATCCGCCCAGTGCAGGTCCTCGAACACGAGCGCGAGGGGGCGGCCCGCTGCCATGCGCTCGACCAACCGGCTCGCGGCCAAGAGGATCTGACGGCCCATGGCGCCGGGGTCGAGGTAGTCCACGCGCCGCGCGAGGGCGCCCCGCACAGGCAGGCCAAGGAGCGTCGCCACATAGGGCAGGACCTCTCCCCACTGCTCCGGGAACAGCTCGAGGACGGCGCCCTCGAGCCTCTCCCACGCCGCGGCCTCGGGGTCGCCCTGACGCAGCCCGAAATGCGCTCTGAGGATCTCGAGGAAGGGCGCGTAGCTCGGCGTGTCGCCCGCCGACAGGCTGCGTCCCTCGAGCCACCGGATGCCCCGCTCCGAGGCCATCGAGCGGGCTTCGGCGACCAGTCGGGACTTGCCGATGCCGGCCTCCCCCTGGATGGCCACCACCCCTCCGTGCCCTGCCCCCAGCCGGTCCAGGCAGCCTCGGAGCGTGGCGAGCTCCGCCGCGCGGCCCACCAGCGGGGGGCGGGGAGGCCTCGCGCGCTCCGCGGGCGGCCCCGCCGGGCCCGCGGTCGGACCCGTCACGGCGAAGACCGGGACGGGCTCCGCCTTGCCCTTCACGGTGAGGCGTCCCTGCGGCTCGCAGTCGATCACGTCGCGCACGGCGCGGTAGCTCGCCTCGCTGATGTAGATGGCGCCCGGCGGGGCGAGGCCCTGCAGCCGGGCCGCCAGGTTCGTCGTGTCGCCGATGGCCGTGTAGTCCATCCGCAGGTTGTCGCCGATGCTGCCGACCACGACGAGCCCGGTGTTCAGCCCCATGCGCACCGCCAGCTCCGCGCCCGAGTCGGTTGCCAGCGCGGCCTGGCGGCGGCCGAGCCCGCGCCGGATGGCCAGGGCCGCTCGCACCGCCCGCCGCGCGTCGTCCTCGTGAGCGATCGGCGCGCCGAACAGCGCCATGAAGCCGTCGCCGAGGAACTGGTTGACCGTGCCCTCGTAGCGGTGGACCTCGGCCAGGGCCAGCTGGAAGAACTCGTCCAGCAGGGCGTGCATCGCGTCCGGCCCCAGCCGCTGCGCCAGCCCCGTCGAGTCGGCGATGTCACAGAAGAGCACGGTGACGCGCTTCCGCTCGCCCTCGAGCGCGCTCCGGGAGGTGAGGATCTTCTCGGCGAGGTGCCGGGGGGTATATGCCGCAGGCGAGACGAAGGCGGCCGCCGCGGGCCCCGGGGCCGCCACCGCGGCGCCGCACTGGTGGCAGAACCGGTTGGCCGGCGGGCATGGCGTGCCGCATGCCGGGCAGGGGCGGTCGAGCGCGGCTCCGCAGGCCCCGCAGAACCTCACGCCGTCGGGATTGTCGTGCTGGCATCCGGGACAGCGCATGCCTCGCCTCCGACAGAGCCGAGCCGTTCAGGAGCGCGACCGGCGGCCCGAGCCCGGCGCCGCAGGGGGAGGACAGTGCGCCGACGTGACCGCCCGCGGAGCATAGCCGCTGTGCACTCCCGGGAGCAAGCGAAATGCGCTTCTCGGCCCGGCGCACCTGGCTCCGGGCGGCGCTGGCCTCGCACCGCGCGGCCGTATTATGATGGCGAGCGAGCGGGCGTGGCCGTCGCGGGTCGAGACGAGGGGGCCCGGGCCGGGCCGGTCGCGGGATGCGCCATGTCGCCGCGGGGGCGGCGGGGAGAGGGAGACGAGCATGCTTCGGGCGGGAATCGTGGGGGCCACGGGGATCGCGGGCCAGCAGTTCATCGTGGCCTTGCAGGACCATCCATGGTTCGAGATCTCGCGGCTGGCGGCCAGCAGCCGCTCGGCCGGCCGGACGTACGGCGAGGCCCTGCGCGACGCCAAGACCGGCGCGCGCCGCTGGTGGTGCGAGGAAGAGCCCTCCGCGGAGGTCCTGGCGCTCCCGGTCGAGGACGGCGACCGGCTCGACGCGCGGGGGCTGGACATCGTCTTCTCGGCCACGGAGTCGGACGTGGCCCAGGTCCAGGAGCCGCGCTTCGCCCGGACCACCCCGGTGGTCAGCACGGCCTCGGCCTTCCGCTACGAGGCCGACGTCCCGCTGCTGGTCCCGAACGTCAACATGGCGCACGCCGAGCTGCTTCACACGCAGCGGAAGGACCGCGGCTGGAAGGGGTTCGTCGTGCCGATCCCGAACTGCACCGTCACTGGCCTCGTGATCACGCTCAAGCCGCTGGCCGACCGGTTCGGCCTGGACTCGGTGGTCGTCAGCACCATGCAGGGGCTGTCCGGCGCGGGCCGCTCGCCGGGCGTCGTGGGGCTGGACATCCTGGACAACATCGTCCCCTACATCCCCAAGGAAGAGGAGAAGGTGGAGCGGGAGCTGCACAAGATCCTCGGCACGCTGTCGGCCGGCGCCATCCAGTCCCATCCGGCCGTGGTCAGCGCCACCTGCACGCGGGCCAATGTCATGGAGGGGCATACCGAGGCCGTGTTCGCGTCGCTCGCCCGCCGGGCGAGCCTGGACGAGGTCCGCGCGGCCCTCCGCGACTGCCGCAACGAGGCCCGCGAGCTGAAGCTGCCCTCGGCGCCGGAGGAGTGGATCCACGTCCACGAGGATCCCTTCCGCCCGCAGCCCCGCCTGGACCGCAACCGCGGCGGCGGCATGACCACCACGGTGGGGCGCGTCCGGGAGGACAAGGTCCTCCGGAACGGCGTGAAGTACCTGCTCGTGACGCACAACACCCGGATGGGGGCCGCCGCCGGGGCCGTCCTGGTGGCCGAGTACCTGAAGGTGCGGGGGTTCCTCGGGACGTAGCCGGCGCCGCGCGGGCGGGGCTGGCCCGCTCGGGGCCCGGGCCGAAGCCATGAGACGGCCGACACTGCGGCGCCGGCTCCACACGGTGCTGCTCCAGTGGTTCCTCCTCCTCGTGATCGCCGCGGGGGCGGTCCTGGCCCTGTCGTTCCCGGGCGTCCGGAGGAACCTGGTGGACGACCGGCTCCTCCTGGCGCGCACGATCGCGCACTACCTCGACGCCACCCTCTCCACCGCGATTCAGGACCTGGGCCGGCTGTCCTCGGAGCTGCCGGCGCTGGACGCCGAGGTGGCTGGCCGCCTGCGGATCTTCCGGTTCCAGTCGCCGTTCCGGGAAGCGACCTACATCCTCGACGAGCACGCCAGGCTTGTCGTCTCGGACCCGAGCGACGTGGAGCCGCTACCGGCGTTGCGGCTGGGAGCCCACGAGGCCGTCACGCCGCTCGTGCGAAAGCCCGGGGGCGAGCAGCGCCCCGTCCTGGCCATCGTCCAGCCGTTCCGCCGCGACGGCGCCACCCGCTACCTCGTGTCGGAGATGAACCCGCTGGGCTCGATGGTGAGCGCGTTCCTGCAGGGGCTGGGGCTGGATCCCGACATGCACGTCGTCGTGCTCGACGAGAACGGGGTCGTGGTCGCCTCCCACGATCAGCAGCAGATCTTCCGGACCCTGCCGGGCGCCGAGGCCTACGGGGAGCGGATCCGGGCGCATCGCCCCCTGGTCAGGGAGGACCTGCGGTGCGAGTTCGCGTCCGAGCGGCACGACCCCGCGGACGTCCTGATGGTCATGGTCCCGCTGCGCTTCGCCCCGTGGGGCGTCGTGATCCAGCAGCACAAGGCGAAGGCCTTCTCGGGGCTGTACACCACCCGTCGCGGGCTCCTCGTCGCCGGCGTGATGCTGGCCGTCATGGGGCTGCTGTTGTCGCGGACGCTGTCGAAGTCGGTCGTCGCGCCGATCCAGGAGCTGTCGCGGCAGGCCGAGACCATGCGCAGCGGCGACCTGTCGAGCCCGATCGCGGTGTCGGGGGACCACGAGATCGAGGTGCTGGCCCGGACGCTCGACGAGGCGCGCGGGAGGCTCGCCTCCACGCTCGGCGAGCTCACGACGCTGAACGAGGACCTCGAGGGGCAGGTGGCGGCCCGGACCCGGGTGATCGAGGCGAAGTACCTGGAGCTGCGGCTCCTGCACGCTGTCTCGCAGCTCTCCACCCAGGAGCGCGAGCCCGACCGCATGGTGCCGGAGATGCTGCGGCTGATCGCGGCGCACTACGCGTTTTCCGCCGCGGCCCTCGTGACGCGGCCGTTCGAGGGGCCGCCGGCGGCGTACGTGGTCCCGCACGAGACCGAGATCCCGTGGCTCGCGGAGGGGCGGACGCCCC
>MGBV01000040.1:5804-14022 GCA_001788415.1 Candidatus Rokubacteria bacterium GWC2_70_16
GAGCTGTTCCATCCCCGGGTGGAGGACCTCGACGAGCAGGTGATGGGGGCGCTCGAGCACCAGCTCGCCATCTCCCTGCACGGGGCCTACCTCTGGAAGCGCACGGTGGTGCAGGATGCGCAGCGCCAGGGGCTCGTGCGCCGGCTGCTCAGCGCCACGGAGGAGGAACGCCGGCGGCTCGCCCGCGAGCTGCACGACGAGATCTCGCAGCTGTTGACCGTGATCCAGCTGTCGCTCCATCATGTCGAGGTGAACACGCCGGAGATGAGCCGGGCCCGGGATCTCCTGGCCAAGACGCAGCAGGAGATCCATCGCATCATCTATGATCTCCGCCCCTCGCTGCTCGACGACCTGGGGCTCTCCGCGGCGCTGAAGTCCCATGCCCAGGAGCATCTCGCGGGGCGGGGCCTGAGCCTGAGCCTCGAGATCGAGGAGGGGCTGCCGGCCCGGCCGGAGATCGAGATCGCGACCTTCCGCATCTACCAGGAGCTGGTGACGAACATCCTGCGGCACGCGCAGGCGGAGCACGTGTCCATCGAGCTGTACGAGCGCGACGGGAGGCTCGTCCTCGCGGTGGAGGACGACGGCGTCGGGTTCGATCCGGACGCGAAGTCGGCCGGGGTCGGGCTCACGGGGATGCGGGAGCGCGCGGCGCTGCTCAACGGGTCGATCCGGTTCGACAGCGAGCCCGGCATGGGCACGCACGTGGTCGTGGAGATCCCGATCCCATGATCCGCGTCGTCATCGTCGACGATCACGATCTCGTGCGCGAGGGGATCCGCGCGATCCTCGAGCAGGACCCGGCCTTCGAGGTCGTGGGGGAGACGGGGGACGGGCAGGAGGCCATCCGCCTGGCCACCCGGCTCCGCCCGGACGTGCTGCTGATGGACGTCAGTCTGCCCGGCGGCATCGGGGGACTCGAGGCCACCGAGACCATCGTGGCGGACTGCCCGGGGTCGAAGGTCATCATCCTGACGCAGTACGAGAACCGCGAGTACATCAAGCGCGCCATCCGGATCGGCGCCCGCGGGTACCTGCTCAAGCGCAGCGTGGCGGCGCAGCTGAAGGAGGCCATCAAGGCAGTCCACGCGGGGCAGCGGTACCTCCACCCGCTGGTGGCCGAGGAGCTGGTGGACCTGGTGACGACGGGCAGGTCGCTCGAGGAGGACGACTACGACCGGCTGACGCCTAGAGAGAAGCAGGTGTTCAAGCTCCTGGCGGAGGGCAAGACCAGCCGCGAGATCTCGAAGTACCTGTCGATCAGCCTGAAGACCGCCATGACCCACCGCACCAACCTCATGACGAAGCTCGAGATGCACTCCAGAGCTGAGCTGATCCGGTACGCGATCCGCAAGGCGATCATCTCGGTGGAGGAGCCCTGAGGCCGGGCGCTCAGTAGGGGTGGAGCGTGTCGGCGATGCGCTTGAGGTCCCGCGGCGGCAGATCCGTCTCCACCTCGATCCAGAACTCGCCGCGCCTGAGGACCAGATGGAGCCGCGCTCCGTCCCGCCACCACGTCGAGTCGGGCACGTCGGGGAGCGGCTGGCTGCTGGCCGGAGGGACGGGCCTGGCGCCGCCCCGTCGCTGGGTCACCGACAGGTGGCGCTCGCCGCGCCAGGCGATGACGAAGGTCGGCTGGGGGCTCAGGGTGACGGTCAGGCGCGACGGGCGGTCGCCGAGCGCGGCGGGCCGGTAGGCCGGGACGAGGGGCGCGAAGCCCACGCGGCGCTGCACCTCGTCCAGGCTCGCGAGGGTGAACGGCCCCGGACGCGTCTCCGGGAAGAAGAGGGGGACGCCCAGATGGAGCGCCCGGAGGCCGAGGAGCACCCCGAGGGTGATCAGGGCGAAGCGGCCGAGCCCCGTCAGACGCACCATGGCAATACGGCCAGCAGGATCACCGCCGCGAGGACGATGGTGGCGGCGGGAAGCGCGTCGTCCTGCCGGCCGCCGCCAAGCAGCACGTCCACCCGCTTCCGCAGCGCGGCTCTGGCCGCCAGGTCGCGGCGGTCGGTGGACTCGTAGATCCTCAGCAGGGTCCGGCTCAGCAGCCGCGGATCCCGTCCGGCCACGGCCTCGGCGTCGCACTCGATCTCCACCTCGATGCAGTACTCGCGGAACGACCAGAGCGCCACGGGGTTGTAGCACTGCAGGAGCCTGACGAGGAAGAGCGCGTGGGCGCGGACCCAGCGTCCGCGCCGCCAGTGGGCGTTCTCGTGCCGGAGGACGGTGCCGAGCTCGTCCTCGCTCATCCGCCCGAGCGCCCCTTGCGAGACGATGACCCGGGGGCGCCGCGGCCAGCCCCCGGTGGCGAGCGCGATGTCCTCCGACGGGCTCAGGACCACCGCGCAGCGCTCCCAGCCGGGCAGGCTCCGGGCGAGTTGCGCGAGCCGCTCCGGCACGCCCGCGGGGCTCGTCCTGGGCCGGCGCAGCGCGGGCAGGAGCTCTTGCCAGACCGTGAGGACCACCATCATCAGCCCTGCGAGCAGGACGACGTGGTAGACGCGAAGGCCGGCCGGCAGCGGAACCGCGAGCAGCCGGCCGCTGTCCAGCCACGCGAGCCGCTCGCGGAACTCCAGGCCGACGCGCCCGGGGACCGCCGCGGTGAGGAGCGGCAGGACCAGCAGGAGGGCCAGGAGGCGGCGTTTCGCTCCCCCCGAGGCGAGACCCACGCCCCGGGCCCAGGCGTAGAAGACGAGGCCCATGATCCACGAGTGCAGGGCGACCTGCCAGAGAAACGACGGCAGGGGGGCATACCAGGAGGCGGGGATCACTGCCCCCCGAAGCGCTCTTCGTACTCCAGGGGGTGCTCGCGACGGAGCTTCTCCTTGCGGATCTTCCCGGTGAAGATGCTGGTGTCCATGGGGAACGACTCGGGGGTGAGGTGGGCGCCCGCCATGTGCCAGATGAGGACGATCAGGAACGCCAGGAGCGCCTCATTGGTGTGCATGACCTTCGCCGCCGGGATCAGCTCGGCCGGCAGCATCCGCGAGAAGAAGATCGGGAAGTACAGGATGAACCCGGTCAGCGCCATGATCACCGCGCCGAAGATGAGCCCCCAGTACTCGAACTTCTGCCGGTAGTCGAAGCGGCCGAACCGGGGCGGCGTCTCGGCCCAGCCGATGTAGTACCGCAGGTTGTCCACGGCGTCCTGGAAGTCCTTCCGGCTCAGGAGCATCGACGGCGGGCTCCGGCGGGTCACCACGCCGGTGATCGCGCCCACCAGGTGCGCCGTGAAGAGGGCGGACAGGGCGATGCCCGCCGCGCGGTGGAGCCAGCGCACCGCGAAGATGCCGCCGAGGGAGTCGATGACCCATCGGCTCGCCTCGAGATACGGCCACTTCTGCGGCATCCCGGTCACGAGGAGGGCGCCGAACAGCAGGATGACGGCCGCGTGCTGGAAGCGGGCCCAGAACGAGAAGCGGACCACGTACTCGGCTGCCCCGGCCTCTCGCATCGTCGCGGTCTCCTTCACCGGCCCGCCGACACCCGGTAGAGGTGGAGCAGCAGGTGCAGCACCAGGCCGATGACGACGAAGGGGATGAAGATCTTGTAGAACAGGCCCACCAGGTACACCAGGGGGGCGTGCCGGAGCGAGGGCTCGTAGTGGGAGAGCCACGCCGCGGGGAAGTCGGGGGAGGCGCCCTCGTGGCACTTGGCGCACGTGGCGGCGACGGTGGCCTTCATGGCCGCGTGGCCCTTGAGCCTCGGGGAGGCCATGTCGTGGGCGCCGTGGCAGTCGACGCAGGTGACGACCACCCGCTGGGAGGCCGGGGAGGCCGCGGCGCGCGTCAGCGAGGCCGTGACGCCGTGGAAATCGGACAGGTAGGTCTGGGCCACGGCTGTCGAGATGCTGTACTTCGCCATCCGCCGCTCGTCGCCGTGGCAGCGGATGCAGATCTCAGGGGAGCCGAGGCGGAACCGCTTGGTGCCGGGCTGCTCGATCTGATGATGGGTGTGGCAGTCGGCGCATGCCGGGACGTCCTGGTTGCCCTCCTCGACGAGCGCCTTGCCGTGGACGCTGCGGGCGTACCGCTCGTACACCGCCTGGTGGCACGTCGCGCAGCTGCGCGACACCATGGCCCGCTTCTCGTGCGGGTTCTGGATGTTGTGGGCCCCGTGGCAGTTGGTGCAGACCGGCGCGGAGTCGAGCCCGCCCTTGACGAGCTCGTAGTGGACGCTCTCCAGGGTGCGCGTGTAGGTGTCGAAGTGGCACTTCTTGCAGGTCTCGTAGGCCGCGATCACGTACGCGCGCTTGGTCGGGAAGGTGGCGCCGCTGGGGTGGTTCTGGTCGTACTGGGCGTGACAGTCCGTGCAGACGAGCTGCGAGCCGTGCACCGATCGCGCGAACTCCTGCGGGTTCACGTGGAGGCTCATGACGGAGCCGTCCTTGAGCGTCAGCGAGAGCTGCGGGTCGTCGTGGCAGCCCAGGCACTGGGCGACGCTCTCGGGCGACTGCTGGGCCCAGGCGCCACCGGCCAGCAGTCCGACGGCCAGCGCCGCCGCGACCGCGATCCCGCCGGTCGTCGCACCACTTCGCCGCGTCATCTCGGTTCCCTCGCAGGCGCGCCGGGGACCACAGCGCGCCGGGCTCCAGCGGAGACGGTCTGGACAGCGCCGGGCGGCCCGGCCCGGGGAGCCCGATCCGCCGCGGGATCGGGGCCCCCGGGGGCGCCGCCCGGCCTCGATTATGCCCCGTCATGATGGGGCGGGTCCAGCTTCTTGCGAACGTCCTTGGCCCACTCATCGGTGGCCTCCGGCTCGGGTGTGCCGGGCTTGGACCGGCTGAGGAAGGCCAACGAGGGCTCCCACCCCGGCCTGAGCACCCGCACCGCCTCGCGGGCGGCGCCCCGAGCCAGGTGGACGGCCTTGACGCCCAGGAGCCCGGCCACCGCCGCGAACCCGATGAAGGGCAGGAACACCGCGTACACCAGGCCCAGGAGCGGCCCGACAATCAGGAGCACGAGAATCGGCACGCGCCGATACACCTCGACGGGGCTCCCCGGCAGGGGCCCCTCCTCGTCCACGGACTTGAACGACAGCTCCCGCGCATTGAAGTACAGCCCGGGCTCCACCTTATCGCTCCCTCTGTAGGTTCTCATTGCCGTATCCCCCTTTCCGTCCCCAGCCTATGACGGGGCCGGGGGGCGCACCATCGGGCAGATGCCCGATCTTTCGCCCGCGAGTGCCGTATTTCAGCGGGATCGGTGCCCGAGGCCGGCGGGAGGCTTGACAGGTGCGGCGCCATCGTGAACGATGCGAGCGCGGCCGGGACTCTCGACGCGGTTCCATCGGAGGGGAAAGGTGAATGCCGGGGCATGCGTGCTCGAGCGCGACGTGGGCGGTGACGTCCACGGAAGGGATCCGGCGTGAGCATCCCGCGCCGGTCCTACGACGTCGTGGTCGTCGGCGGGGGGAACGCCGCGCTGTGCGCGGCGATGACGGCGCAGCGGGCGGGCGCGGCGGTGCTGCTGCTCGAGGCCGCTCCCGAGGCGGTCAGGGGGGGCAACAGCCGGCACACGCGCGACATCCGGTACGTGCACGACCGCGCCAGCGCCTTCGTGACGGGCCCCTACACCGCGGAGGAGTTCTGGGAGGATCTCCAGCGCGTGACCGGCGGGGAGACCGACGAGGCGCTGGCGCGCCTGACCATCGCGGAGTCGGCGGATCTCGGCGACTGGATGCCGGCGCACGGGGTGCGGTGGCAGCAGCCGCTCAAGGGCACGCTTCACCTGGCCCGGACCAACGCCTTCTTCCTGGGCGGCGGCAAGGCGATGGTCAACGCCTACTACGACACCGCCCGCAAGCGGGGCGTGGAGATCCTGTACGAGGCAGAGGTCCAGGGCCTGAACGTGGACGATGGCCTGTTCCACTCGGCCGTCGTCGCCCGGGGCGGGGCCTCCGGCGAGGTCCGGGCGAAGGCCGTGGTCGTGGCCTCGGGGGGGTTCGAGGCCAATATCCCGTGGCTCAAGGAGTACTGGGGGGAGGCCGCCGACCACTTCGTGATCCGCGGCACGCCCTACAACCAGGGCCGGCTGCTGAAGGAGCTGCTCGCGCACGGGGCGAGAGCGGTGGGCAACCCCCGCGAGTTCCACGCCGTGGCGGTGGATGCCCGGGCGCCGAAGTTCGACGGGGGGATCGTCACGCGGCTGGACAGCGTGCCGTTCGGCATCGTCGTCAATCGGGAGGCCTGCCGCTTCTACGATGAGGGGGAGGACTTCTGGCCCAAGCGCTACGCCATCTGGGGCGGGCTCATCGCCCGTCAGCCGGGCCAGATCGCCTACTCGATCGTCGATGCGCGGGGGGCGGGGCGGTTCATGCCTTCCGTCTTTCCGCCGCTCGAGGCGCGCTCGGTGGGCGACCTGGCCGATCTCCTGGGCCTCGACGCGCGGGCGCTCGTGGCCACCGTGGAGGCGTTCAACCGCTCCGTCCGCCCAGGGGCCTTCGACCCGTCCCGGCTGGACGATTGCCGGACCGAGGGCCTCGAGCCGCCCAAGAGCCACTGGGCCCTGCCGGTGGATCAGCCGCCGTTCTGGGCTTACCCCGTGCGCCCGGGCATCACCTTCACGTACCTCGGGGTCACCGTGAACCGGCAGGCGCAGGTCGTCCTGCAAGACGGCCAGCCAGCGCCGAACATCTTCGCGGCCGGGGAGGTGATGGCCGGGAACATCCTGGGGCGCGGCTACCTCGCGGGATTCGGGCTGACCATCGGCACGGTGTTCGGCAGGATCGCGGGGAGGGAGGCCGCCCGGCATGCCGTCCGCTGAGCTGGTCCAGGAGGCCGCGCGGCAGATGGTCATCTGCAACGCCTGCCGCTACTGCGAGGGCTACTGCGCGGTGTTCCCCGCCATGGAGCTGCGGCGGGCCTTCGCCGCCCCGGACCTGACGTATCTGGCCAATCTCTGCTTCGACTGCCGCGACTGCTACTACGCCTGCCAGTACGCCCCGCCGCACGAGTTCGCGGTCAATGTCCCCAGGGTCTTTGCCGAGCTGAGGGCGGACACCTATCGCGACTACAGCTGGCCGCGCCTCCTCGCCGGCCTGTACCGGCGCAGCGGCCTGGCGGGCGGCCTCATCAGCGCGGCATCGGTGGCCGCCGTCCTCTTCCTGGTCCTCGTCCTGCGCGGGCCCGGGGTGCTCCTCTCGGCTCACGTGGGGCCGGGGGCCTTCTACCGGGTGGTCCCGTACGCGGCGATGGTCCTGCCGGCCGTGGCCATCTCGCTCTTCGGCCTGGCGGCGCTGCTCGGCGGGGCCGCCCGGTTCTGGCGAGACACGGGCGGGAGCCTGCGCGAGATGCTCGATGGGCGGGCCCTGCTGCGGGCGACGGCGGATGCCTTCACGCTGCGCTACCTCGGCGGGGGCGGCGCCGGCTGCAACTATCCGGACGAGGGCTTCTCTCAGGCTCGACGCTGGCTGCACCACCTCGTCTTCTACGGCTTCCTCCTCGATCTGGCCGCGACGACGGTGGCCGCCGGCTACGACCACCTCCTGGGCTGGCCGGCGCCCTACCCCCTCCTCAGCGCCCCCGTGATCCTCGGCACCCTCGGGGGGATCATGCTCGTGGCGGGCACCGTCGGCCTCCTCGTCCTCAAGTGGCGGAGCGACCCGGCGCCGGCGGAGCGGCGGATGGTGGCGATGGACGTGGCCTTCCTGCTGGTCCTCCTCCTCACCAGCGTGACGGGGCTCCTGCTCCTCGCGCTGCGCGAGACGGGGGCGATGGGCGTCCTGCTGGCGATTCACCTCGGCATGGTGGCCGCGCTGTTCGTCACCCTGCCGTACGGCAAGTTCGCGCACCTCGTCTACCGCTACGCCGCGCTGATCCGGAGCGCCATCGAGCAGGCGCGCGCCTGAGCGCGGCGGTGTGCCCCACGCTCGCCCTGGTCCTCCTCGTCTCGCCGCTCGTCCCCCAGCTCGGCAAGAAGCGGCAGGCGATCGCCCTCGAAGAAGTCAGCTAGCCCGCGGCTGGGCGGCGGCGATCAGCGGTGGGCCTGTTGTGCCCCGCCCAGCGAGCGCGTATGGTGCTCCCGTCGGGTCGGTGTCCACCCTGGCCGGGCGCCACCGCGCCGGCCACGGGAAAGGAGGAGGCCCCGCATGTCCCTCCAGCATGCCGCTGTCGGGCGGCTCCCGGACCCAGCCCTGAACTCGGAGAGGAGATGACTGCGATGAGGTTCGGAATCTCCCCCTGCACGCAGAGTCCGCCGGCCGGCGAGCACCTGGACCG
>MGBV01000040.1:14044-15351 GCA_001788415.1 Candidatus Rokubacteria bacterium GWC2_70_16
CAGCTGTGCCATCGGCTCCTGGGGCGGCCGGCGTCCGAGTCTGGCCCCTTCTGTCAATCTCTCGGGGCCCGAGGGGGCCAGGGGGTGGGCCGCGTAGCTTCGCATGGCCTTGATGTTGACTTTTGTGAAGCGGCTGGCCGTGTCAAGTCGTCGTGTCCCTCCATGTCTCGTTCCCCAGGTTCACTGCTGAGTTGTGGCCTCCGGCCTCGCGAGGTTCCATCAGCCTTTTGTTCGCGCTCGTCCAGGGCGAGGGCGTGAGCGCTCGCCGGCGCAGGAGGGGATTCGAGGGGTGGGGGCGCCATCTACGCGGCGGCCCTGCGACAGCAGCCAAGCAACATGTCGCGCTCACCCACCCACCCATCGAACCTGCGAGAGTTCCGGATGCTCACCGTCATACGGTCCCGTCACTCACGCGGGAAGAGTGACGACAGAGCCGGGAGGACGCGGAGCGGGGCGGGGCTCGTAGACGGTCCCATCCCGGAGGAGCGCATAGAGGATGCCGGCCAAGCGGCGGGCGAGCGCGACGACGGCGATCTGCTTGCCGCGGCGGGCGGCGATGCGGAGCGCCCAGCTGCGGAGGGCGTCGGTCGTGGGCGGGCGGCGCCGGAGGATGGAGACGGCGGCTTGAACCAAGAGCCACCGGACGCGGGCATGGCCCGCCTTGGTGATGTGGCCGCGGCGCTGGGTCTCGCCCGAGCTGCGCTCGCGCGGCACGAGGCCGAGGGAGGCCTCGACCTGGTGGGCGTGGCGGAAGCGCTGGACATCGTCGAGGGTGGCGACGAAGGCGGTGGCGGTGACCGGGCCGATGCTGGGGACGGGGCGCAGCCGCTGGACGCGCGCATCCTGGGCGGCGAGCTGCGCGATGGCCTGGTCGGAGTACGCGAGCTGGGTGTTGAGGGGGCGCATGAGCGCCAGCACCGGCGCGATCGTGGAGCGCAGCCGGCCCGGCAACGGCATGGCGGCGACCCGCTGCACAAAGGCCTCGGCACTGCCGGAGGGCACGCGGGAGCCCTGCTGGCGGAGGAGGGCACGGATCAGCGCGATATAGCGGGTCCGGGTCCGGACCACGCTGTCGCGGACGGTCAGGCGACCGCGCACGTGCCGCTGGGGATCGGACAGCCGATGCGCGGGGCGGTAGGCGCCGAGCAGGCAGGCGTCCCGCAGTGCGCGGGCGTCCCGGCGGTCGGTCTTCACCTTGCGGGTGCGGGTGGCGTACATGGGGGCGAAGTTGGGATCCCCCACGATGACCTCATGGCCCAACCCCTCCAGGCAGCGCGCCACCCATTCGCTGTCGGTCGAGGCCTCGA
>MGBV01000041.1 GCA_001788415.1 Candidatus Rokubacteria bacterium GWC2_70_16
GACGATGTCCTTGCCGGTGATGTAGTCCGAGCCGATCAGGAACACGTCCTTGCCCAGGGTCTCGAGGATCCACGGCACCACCGGGGCGCTGACGCTCCAGATCGTGTGGCCGACCATGAAGGTGTAGCGGCTGCAGTTCTCCCCGGCGATCTTCACGTTGCCGCCGTAAACGAGGAGCATGAGCTTCTTCTTGCTCTTGCAGTACTCGGAGACGGCGAGCCCCTCGTGCCCCGCCACCGGGCCCACGAGCACGTCCACGCCCTCGCGCTCGACGAGGCGCTGGGCCTTCTGGACGGCCACGTCGGGCTTGACCTGGCTGTCCTCGATGAAGAACTTGACGCGGTCGCGGTACTTCGACTTCTCGAAGGCGAGGCGAATGGCCAGCTCGCTGCGCTTGCCGATGATGGAGAACACGCCCGAGTAGGCCGAGACGATGCCGACCTTGATCTCCCGGCTCTGGGCGCGGGCCACGTTGACGGTCGCGGGGAAGGGCCCGGCCAGGGCGGCGGCGGCGGTGGCGCCGGAGGCGGCCTTGAGGAAAGCGCGGCGGGTGACGGGAGAGAACTGGCTCTCGACCTTCTTGCTCATGGCGCGGGCCTCCTCGAGTGGCGACGGTGTCGGTGAAGGGCGCCGCTATCCTAGAGGCAGGCCTGCCGGCGAGTCAAGAGCAGACCACCGGCTCCCCCAGCTCCCGGAAGGTCAGCGAATGGGGGGAGTTGGACAGCTCGCACCACACCAAGTCCACGCGCGCTCCGGGATTTTCCCGCCCAGCGGTGAGCCCTGGCCGTGCTCTTGGTGAGCACCTCGGACAAGCGTAGGTCTTCGCCTGCGAGCACGAATACCCGCTGATCTCGGGCCTGTTCGTCGTGGCCCTATGCCCGGCCCCAGGCCCTCGACGGGCCCGCGCGGCGCACGTGGACACCCGGCGCGTCGGGCCCGGCGGCCGGGCGGGGGGCCTGCGCTTGCCCGCCGCTGAGCGCGCTGTTGCCGTCGCGCCGCTTCGACTAGAATCGCGTGCGAGTGCAACCCGACGCACGCAGGGGGGGCAGGGATGAGGCACCCGTTCACTCGGATCGGCCTTCGGACATGGGTCGTGATCGCCGTCGCGATCCTGGTGTTGGGCTGGGGCCTCTTCCGGCAGCTGTCGACGATGGACCCGCGGTTCTTCCTGATGTCGTCGGCCGGCCTCCGGGGACTCGCGCTCTACCTGGTTGGCGACTACAGCGGCGCTGCGCGATCGTATCGTGTTCACCTGAAGGACGTTGTGCAGCAGACCCGTGAGGAGGTTGAACCCGCCTGGGGGGCGCTCATCGAGGGTGACTTCGTCAGGGCGAAGGCGATCGCCAGGGAGCAGGTGGCGGGGCCGCTTGCCAAGGAGGCTCTGCTGACGCTGGGCGAGGTCGCGCTGGCCGAGGGCGAGCCGCGTCAAGCCCTGAACTACCTCGCTCAGGTGCTCGAGAAGGAGACCGATCAATTCGACGCTCGCCTGCTCGGCTCTCTGGCCCACGCTCGGCTCGGCGAGTACCCTCGCGCCATCGATGCGGTCAACCGCGCCCTCCGCCACGACCGCGCGGAGCGGCGGATCACGGTGTTCCTCGCCGCGCTCGAGACCACGGGTGACCTCTCCAGGCTCCCGTCGGGGCAGCGGCCACTCTGCCTCGTGGCCCATTACTACAGGTACCTCCGTATCTACGATCCTGCCAACGGGGGCGCGGCGATACGCTACGCGCGAGCGGCGATCGATGCTGGTGATCAACCCGGCGATGCCTTTCTCACGATGGGCGTCATCTACGCGAAGCAGGGCCAGCGGGAGTCGGCGTTTCAGAGCTTCCTGGAGGGGATCAGGCGGAACCCCAGAAATGCTGAAGCCTACCGGTGGGCTGCCCGCAGCTACTCCGATCGGGGCGACCTCGTCAACGAGTATCGGATGTGGAAGGCGGCCTTCGAGGCGGCGCCGGGAGACGGATATTACTCGGACGGCCTCCACGACGTCTTGACGCGAAAGCTGGGCGACTACCGCCAGGCGATCCAGGTTTACCGCGAGGTCCTCAGAACGAGGCCGGAGGAAGGTGCCGTGTGGAGCCGCCTCGGTGACGTGTACCGGGTCCTTGGAGATCACCCGTTGTCGGTGGAGGCCTACGAGAAGGCTGCCGCCCTCGATCCCCGCGATCCGTCGCGGCTCGTGAGTCTCGGCTGGGCCCTGCTCCAGACCGGGGAGAAGGGCAAGGCCGTCTTGCTGTTCGAAGAGGCCGTCAGCCTTGATGCTGGCCGGGCGGACTCGTACTACGCGTTGGCCTCCGGCTACTACGGGCTGAGGCGTTACCCGGAGGCGATCGCCGCCCATGAGCGGTCCATCGCCCTCGGGGGTGTGAAACGGCCCGACCAGCTGTTGCCGCTGTGTGGCCTTTACCAGCAGGCCTCCGCGTTCGAGCGCGCCGAGCGGTGCGTGAACGCCGTTCTGGCCATGGAGCCTGGCAATGTCACCGCGCGACGCTGGCTGCGGGATATCCAGCACAATCTCGCGCTCAAGCGGGGCCGGCCGTGATCCGTTGGATCCTGCTCCTCATCAAGCATCTGCTGCTGGTGGGACTCTGCGTGTGGGCCCTCTACGTGCAATGGGCCTACCGGGTGCCGGGCTCGGCAGTCTTCGTGTTCCTGCCATGGATCGGCGTCGGGCTAACGACGCTCACCCTTCTCGTTCTGGTCGGCCAAGTGCTGCGACGCGCACCGCCCGACGACCCGCTCCGGCGGCTCATTCACGGGATCGAGCAAGCTGACAGTCTGCTGATCCTCGCCTTCTGCTTCTACAGCCTCTTCCTCTTCACCAATGCCCGGATGCCGTCCGGCGCGGCCGTCGCCCAGGCGTCGGACATTCTGGCTATCGGGGGCGGCGAGCCAGACGCGGGGCTCACGAATTGGTACGGGTGGGCCGACCTGCGGTCGTGGCGTGACCCGGGACGGAGGGAACGGCTGCTGCTCCACGCCGAGGAACGCCGGACCCTGTGGGGCGGGCAGGCGGTGCTGGTCGACCTGCGGCGGGGGTTCTTCAACGTGCCGTGGGTGGCCAGGGTGCAGCCGGACGAAGAGCGGCGCCTCCGGGCGATCCTCGAGGTCACGCCGACCGCTTCACAAGTGTGGAAGGATCTCGCCACCCTCCAGTTTCGGCGCGGGCGATACGATGAGGCATTGGCGACCGCCCTGGAGTACCTGAAGGTGTATCCGAACGACGAGGAGTTCGCGGTCCGCCTGGCCGGCGACTTCTACAGCGCCGACCGGTGGCCGAACGCGGTGCCGCTCCTGGAGCCGTTCCTGACCCGCAAGCCGACCTTCCAGATCTACCGCTTCCTCGGGTTCGCGATGACCCGGGCGGGCAGACAGGCGGAAGGGGTTGCGCTCATCAAGAAAGCGATCACGCTCGAGCCCGACGAGTGGTGGTCCTACTACGTGCTCGCCTATGCCTACTTCTACAACGGCGAGCTCAGGGAGGCCGAGCCCTGGTTCGAGAAGCTCCTGGAGCTCCGGCCGGACTTCCCCGAGATCGAGGACCGGCTCCGCGCCATCCGCGGGCAGAAGGCAGGCCGATGAGCGGCGGTCCCCCCGCCCCCGGCTGCCGGGGGAGGGGGGACACGGGGCCGGCCGTCTAATCGGTGGGCGGCTTCTCGCCGAAGCCGTCGGAGGCCTTGAGCCGCTCCTGGGTGCCGGGGATGTACTCGTGCTCGAACTCCTGGAAGAGGGCGACGCGGGCCATGACGTGGTGGCTCTCCGTCGGGTGACCGGCCTTGAGCCCCTCCAGCGTCCACTGGGCCTGCTCCTCGTTCTTGACGAGCTCGTGCATGTGGTTCCACACCGAGTACATCGCGGCATGGGCGCCATACAGCGTGATGAAGATGAACTTGTAGCCGAGCTCCCCCAGCTCCCGGAACGTCAGCGGGTCGGGGTCCCGGTGCCAGCGGAAGGAGGAGGAGTAATTGAAGGACAGGGGGAGACGCGGGTGCGTCTTCCTCATGGCCCGGGCGAACTCGATGGCGGGCTCGCGGCTGGAGCTGGACAGCTCGCACCACACCGAGTCCACGCCGGCATCGGCGTAGGCGCGCCCCCGCCAGATGGCCTCCTCCATGCTGCCGCCCACGGCGCCGTAGGCATCCGTGCGGGCGATGACGACGAAGTCTCGGTCCAGGCGATTGCGCTCGTCCAGGGCCGCCCTGTACTTGCCGAGGGCCTCCTCGCGGCCGAGGATGGTCTTGCCGGCGATGTGGCCGCAGCGCTTGGGGAAGCGCTGGTCCTCCAGGTGGATGCCGGCGACGCCGGTCTTGACGAACTCGGCAACGGTGCGCATGGTGCTGAGCGCGTTGCCGTAGCCGTCGTCGGCATCGGCGATGATGGGGACCTCCACGGCCGAGGCCACCATGGAGGCGGTCTTGGCCACCTCGGTCATGGTGAGCAGACCCATGTCGGGCCAGCCGTTCAGCATGGCCACCGAGTAGCCGCTGAGGTAGATGCTCTTCATGCCGGCCCGCTCGGCGATCTGGGCGTCCAGCGGTGAGTAGATGCCGCCGGTGAAGAGATACGGCTCCGTCTGCAGCAGCTCCCGGAAGACCTTCCCCTTGCTCTCCATGTCTCTCCCCTGGCTCGGGCTGTCGCCGCCGGCGCGACCCCTGCGGCCCGCCCCGGCGGCGGTGGGTGGTGGTGTCGATCGGGCTCCCCGTGGGATAAGTCTGCCGGCTCATGCGGAGTAGGCCAAACGCAACATTTCTATCGGCCTGATAAAGCGAATTTATCGCCAGTGGCCCAGGAGCGCAGCGGGCTGATGCTATAATTCGCGTGTATCGAGACAACACTTCGTATCAAGGGAGTGAATCTGGCGTGGAGATCGGGCAGGTGGAGGCGTTCCTGGCGGTGGGAACCTACGGCGGCTTCCGCCGGGCAGGCGACGCGCTCAACGTCACCCAGCCCGCCGTGAGCGCGCGCATCAAGGCCCTCGAGGCCTCGCTGGGCGTGGCGCTCTTCGAGCGGGGGCGCGGCGGACTCGCCCTGTCGGCGGCCGGCCGCGCGCTCAAGCCCCACGCCGAGCAGCTCCTGCGCGCGGTGGCACTGGCGCGCCAGGCCGTCCACGACCTCCGCCAGGGCAGCGCCGGCACGCTCCAGATCGCCGCCGCGCTCTCCATCTGCACCTACCTCCTCCCCGACGTCCTCCACCGCTTCCAGGCCGGGCATCCCGCGGTGATGATCACCGTGCGCTCCGGGCACTCGAAGGAGGTGCTCGAGATGGTGCTCCGGGGAGAGGCGGAGCTGGGCGTCGCGCGCTCCGTCCATCATCCGGGGGTGGAGACCGTGAGCCTGCGGGAGGATCCGCTCATCCTGGTGGGGCGCGCCGCCTCCTGGCCGCCGCGGTCACGGCGGGCGACGCTCGAGGAGGTCGCCGACCGCCCGCTGATCTTCTTCGACCGCGGCTCCAGCGACTGGACGCTGAGCCACGGGCTCTTCCGCCGCGCGGGTTTCGTCCCCAACGTGGTGCTCGAGGTGGAGACCATCGAGACGGCCAAGCGGATGGTGGAGCGGGGGATGGGGCTCGCCTTCCTCCCGCTCCTGGCGGTGGCGAAGGAGATCCGTCAGAAGCGCCTGACGGCCATCGAGATCTCGGACGCCGAGCCCCTCGCCCGGAGCCTGGATGTGATCCACCCCCGTCAGCGGCCGCTGAGCCCGGAGGCGCTGGCGCTGCTCACCACGCTGCGCGAGGCCGTCACCGCCATGACGAAGCCCGCCGCGCGGGGGGCCACGCCACGGCGGCCCGCTTCCCTAGCCTCCCCGGCCCGCGACCCCTCACGCGGGCGCTGACGCCGCCGGTCGGCGGCATGGCCCTCGTCGCCAACGATCCTCCTTACACAGAATGTTGGCTTTTCCATTTTGGAGTTGACATATTGTAGAAGCCCTCATAGCATGCGGCCCTGGCCCGGGAACCCGATGGGACAGGACATCGACAGGCTGAAGACGACGCTGCGGCCCCTCATGGCCGGCATCGTGGCGGCCTTCGGCAACCACTGCGAAGTTGTTCTGCACGATCTGACCCGCCCTGAGCGGTCGATCGTCTGGATCGAGGGCAACGTGACGGGGCGCCGGGTTGGAGGCACGCTGACCGATCTCGGCCTCGCCAAGCTCCGCCTGTCCGACACGCAGGCGGATCTCCTCGGCTACGTGACGCAGACCCGGGACGGCAAGGTCCTCCGGTCGTCGTCCATGTTCCTGCGGGACGGGAAGGGGAGCGTCATCGGGGCGCTGTGCATCAATCTGGACATCACCGCGTTGCTGGGCATTCGCGAGTACGCCTTGGGCGTCTCGACGCCGGTGACACAGGATGTGGCAGAGACGTTCTCGGACAAGCCCGCCGACATCCTGCGCCAGCTGGTGCAGGAGGCCTTGCAGGCGGTGCCCACGCCCCCGAAGCTCATGCGGAAGCGGGATCGGCTCGAGGTCGTCGCCTTCCTGGACCGACGGGGGGCATTCCTCCTTCGCAGTGCGGTCCCGTTGGTCAGCCGGGTTCTCGGCACATCCCGGTACACGCTCTACAACTATCTCAGGCAGGTGCGGGCCGGCGCGCGTCCACCAGGAGCAGGGGCCGGACAAGGAGAGGCGCGATGAGCCAGCTACGCGTGGCGGTCCATCACCGCAAGGGGCTGCAGGTCGAGGCCCGGGCGCGAACCCACACGATCGTCGTGGACCGGCCGGCGGACCTCGGCGGAGAGGACCTCGGGATGACCATCGGAGAGCTGCTCCTGAGCTCCCTCGGGGCCTGCACGCTCCTCACGGTGCTGTCCTTCTGCAAGAGCAATGGCATCGCCATCGAGGGTGGGGAGGTGCAGCTCGACGCCGATCTCGCCGAGCATCCGAAGCGCATCGGCTCGATCCACCAGCGGCTGCTTCTCAACGGCCACATCGATGCCCCCTTGGCGGAGCGGCTGGCGCGAGTGGCCAAGGGGTGTGCCGTCCACAACACGCTGGAGCACGCTCCCGCCCTTCACCTGACGGTGGAAGGCACGAACTGACCGGCAGCACTCACTGGTAGAGAGGAGAGAGACATGCGGGCTTCGAGGCACACGATGCAGGGGGCGCTGGCGCTGGGGCTGCTGTGTCTCCTGCTCGTGGCGGGGGTCGGGCCCGTCCACGCGCAGGGGAAGCCGCCGGAGCGGGGCGGCACGATCCGGATCGGGCTCTGGCAGGAGCCGTCCACGCTCAACCCGTACTACGCCACGATGTACGCCACGAACCTGGTCGCCAACGTCGTGCTCGAGGGACTGGTGGCCGTCGATCCCGCGGGCCAGTACTACTCGGTGCTGGCGACCGAGGTCCCGTCGGTGGCGAACGGACAGGTGTCCGCCGACGGGCGGACCGTCACCTACCGGCTGCGGCCGGGCCTCCGGTGGTCCGACGGAGCGCCCGTCACATCGGCGGATGTGCGGTTCACCTGGGAGGCCCTGATGAACCCCGCGAACCGCGTCGTGACGCGCGCGGGGTACGACCTCATCGACAAGGTGGAGACCCCGGACGCCACGACGGTCGTTCTCCGCTTCAAGCGCCTCTACGCGCCCTATCTCACGCTCTTTCCCTCCGTGCTGCCGAGGCACCTCCTGGGGACCCTGCCGGACCTCAACCAGACGCCGTTCAACCGCCTTCCCCTGGGCACTGGGCCCTTCCGGATCACCGAGTGGGTGAGCGGGAGCCACATGACGTTCGAGCGCAACGCCCACTACCGCGTGAGCGGTCGGCCCTTCCTGG